>NZ_DGMH01000072.1:323-3486 GCF_002388305.1 Sulfitobacter sp. UBA4523 | reverse complement strand
GGTGTGATTGATCTGATCGCCTCTGACGCGATTTCGGGCAAGATCGCCAAGGATCTGTTTGAAATCGTCTATACCGAAGGCGGTGATCCTGCGGTGATCGTTGAAGAACGCGGGATGAAGCAGGTCACAGACACCAGCGCGATCGAGGCCGCCGTGGACGAGATCATCGCCGCGAACCCCGATCAGGTCGCCAAGGCGCGCGAGAATCCAAAGCTCGCCGGTTGGTTCGTCGGTCAGACGATGAAGGCCACGGGCGGCAAGGCGAACCCCAAAGCGGTCAACCAGATCGTCGCGCAAAAACTGAACGGCTAAGACATCGGGCCGGGGTTCACCAAAACCCCGGCCCTTTTCTTGCCACGCTTACCCTCTGACATCCTGTGAAAGGTCATTTATGGAAACGCCCTTCCGGTCATCGCCGCGCATTGTTCAACCCGAATGGATCGACTTTAACGGTCACCTGAACATGGCCTATTATTCGGTGCTGATGGATAACGCCGTCGATGATGCCTATCACCAGATCGGGTTCGGACCAGAGTATCAGAAGACCGGCCACACCACCTATGTTGCTGAATTCCACATCTGCTATCTGCGCGAGCTGCACGAAGGGGCGTCGACCTACTGCACCTTCCAGCTGCTCGACTTTGATGAAAAACGTTTCCATTCCTTCACGCAGCTTTGGCACGAAGACGGATGGCTTGCCGCCACGGGCGAGGCGCTGACGCTGCACATCGACCAGTCCGGCCCCCGCGTGGCCCCCATGCCCGCCGACCTCATGGCGCGGCTTGAGGCGATGAAAACCGCCCATGCCAGCTTGCCCTATCCTGAACAGGCGGGCCGCAAGATTGGTCTGAAACGCTGAGTGTATCCCGTTGCCCACCCCCGTATTGATTTGAAAGCCAGCCGTCATGCCACGCTATGAATACAAAGTTGTGCCCGCCCCGACCAAAGGGTTGAAAGCCAAGAACGTCAAAGGGGCAGAAGCGCGATTTTCCCATGCGTTGCAAGAACTTATGAACGGTCTTTCAGGGTATGGATGGGAATATCAACGCGCCGAGACCCTGCCGTCGATCGAACGCGCGGGCCTGACCGGCAGCACGACAGAGTGGCGCAATGTGCTGGTGTTTCGCCGCCTCCGCGAGGCCGAGCCCGAGGACGAAGCCGTCACTACAGAGCTGCTTCCCCCGCCGCAGCCCGACACGCACGACACGCCCGAGCCCGAAGCTGAAACCGCCCAAGCAGAGGTCACAGGCGACGCGCCCTATTTCGAGGATGAACATGGCGAAACGAAAGACGACGGCAAGACCGCCGTGGTGGCCCCATCCCTGCTGAACGCGCTGGCGTCGCGCCGCAAATCAACCACCGTGAAAACGCCCGCCAAGTCAAGCGCCACTGCCGCAGAGACCGCCCCGAAGACCGAGGCAGACACCACGGCCCCCGAAACGAAAACGGCAAAGATGGATAAGACGGCAGACTAGCCGCAAACCGTGACGCAGTGTTTAAACGTCGAGATCCAGCGCAAGCGCGTGAATGCGGCCAATCAGATCGGGGCCAAGCGCGCCATGCACGGCACGATGCCGCGCAACACGGTTCAGCCCCTTGAAATGGGCCGACCGGATTTTCACATTAAAATGACTTTCGCCGCCCTCGCGATAGCCCCCGTGGCCGCGATGGCTTTCACTATCGTCAACGACGCTTAATTCCGACGGGGCAAACGCCTCTTCCAGCCGGTCGGCAATTTCTTGTGTCACTGACATTTTTTAGCTCAGCCCCCCTTCAATCTCACAGCCCAAGGTCTAAACTGACCGGCCTGAGTCGGAAAGGTCCATATCATGCCCAAAAGTGATCCCTTTGGATTCGACATGTCCGTGTCGTCTTCGAAAAAGAAAAATCCCCGTGGCCGTCGCGGGATGTCCGGTGCGTCCGAGACATCGCAACGCGTCTGTTCGCACGAAGGCTGCGAAGAACCGGGCAAGTACCGCGCGCCCAAAGCACCGGACGTGCTGGATGATTATTTCTGGTTCTGCCAGAAACACGTGCGCGAATATAACCTAAAGTGGAACTTCTTTGACGGCACCACAGAAGCCGAATTGAACGCCCAGCAATCCAAGGACAAAGTGTGGGAGCGTACGACCAAGCCCCTTGGCGACCCCGAAGCACGGGCCTGGGCGCGTTTGGGCATCGAGGACCCGCATCAGGTTCTGGGCAAGAACGCGACGCAGAACCCCGGCAAAGGGCCTGCCGCCGGTCGCCGCCTGCCCCCCACGGAACGCCGCGCGCTCGAAATTCTGGAAGCCAAGGACACCTGGACCAAACCCGAAGTGCGCAAGGCCTATAAGGCGCTCATCAAGGTGCTCCACCCCGATATGAACGGCGGGGACCGCAGCCAGGAAGAGCAGTTGCAGCTCGTCGTCTGGGCCTGGGACCAGCTGAAGGGCAGCCGCAACTTCAAGGACTGACGCCGCGGCATTCCGGCGGGCCGAGGGCATCGGCAACCGCCTGTGATGGGGCAGAAAAGCCATAGGGATGGGGCGGTGCAGACAAATGCGCCGCCCCTTTTCCATGTGTCCCGGGGATTCGCGGTTTTGCCGCAGGTGCGAATTGCCCCTTTCCCTCGCGCTCAGGAAAGATATGTTGCCGTGGACGCCACCCTTGATCCGCAAGCGGTGCGCAAGACAGAAGCATGAAGGACGTACAGAATATGGCCGAGACCTCATTGGACCTCACAACCAAACCCACCAAAGAGATCTCCGTTCGCGAAGTCTTTGGCATCGACACCGACATGGTGGTGCATGGCTTTGAAGAACGTACAAGCCGCGTTCCCGATCTGGACAGCACCTATAAATTCGATCCCGACACCACGATGGCGATCCTTGCGGGGTTCAACCATAACCGCCGCGTGATGGTGCAGGGCTACCACGGGACGGGTAAGTCCACCCACATCGAACAGGTTGCAAGCCTGCTGAACTGGCCCTGTGTCCGCGTCAACCTTGATAGTCACATCAGCCGGATCGACCTGATCGGGAAAGACGCGATCAAGCTGAAAGACGGCAAGCAGGTCACGGATTTTCAGGAAGGCATCCTGCCTTGGGCCCTGCGCAACCCCACAGCAATCGTGTTTGATGAATATGACGCGGGCCGCGCCGATGTGATGTTCGTGATCCAG
>NZ_DGMH01000072.1:0-173 GCF_002388305.1 Sulfitobacter sp. UBA4523 | reverse complement strand
ATGTTCGTGATCCAGCGTGTGCTGGAAGTCGACGGCAAGCTGACCCTGCTGGACCAGAACCAGGTGATCGAACCCCACCCCTATTTCCGCATCTTCGCGACCGCGAACACGGTGGGTCTGGGCGACACCACGGGTCTTTACCACGGCACACAGCAGATCAACCAGGGCCAGAT
>NZ_DGMH01000021.1:34785-34919 GCF_002388305.1 Sulfitobacter sp. UBA4523 | reverse complement strand
CTGATCGACGATTCGGGCCGCAAACTGCAGGTGCCGCTGTCGCCACGGTCGGGCAAACGCCGCAAGGCCGCCGAAACCCTGTCGATCCGCGCGCTGGACCAGTTCGATGAATTCTTCACCGATCTTTATGACGC
>NZ_DGMH01000021.1:34187-34546 GCF_002388305.1 Sulfitobacter sp. UBA4523 | reverse complement strand
TGGCTGTTCAAGATGCTGGTCAAGGGCCTCGCCCGCCGCCACGGCTTTGCCGCAAGCTTCATGGCGAAACCCTACGAGGATTACCCCGGATCGGGCCTGCACACGCATTTCTCGGTGCTCGACAAGAACGGCAACAATGTCTTTGACGACGGCGGCCCTCAAGGCACGGCGATCATGCGTCACGCTGTGGCGGGCTGTATGAATGCCATGGCCGGCTGCGCGCTGGTCTTTGCGCCCCACGCCAACAGCTTTGACCGTATGGTGCCCGGTGCCCACGCCCCCACGGGGATCTCTTGGGCCTACGAGAACCGCACCTCCTCCATCCGTATCCCGTCCGGCAGCCACAAGGCGCGGCGGAT
>NZ_DGMH01000021.1:33729-34041 GCF_002388305.1 Sulfitobacter sp. UBA4523 | reverse complement strand
GGCGGCGACGTGAACCCCTATCTGATGCTGGCCGCCGTGCTGGGTGCTGCGATGAACGGCATCGAGGACGGGGCAGAGCCCCCCGCCCCCATCACCGGCAACGCCTATGCCGCCGACCTGCCGCAAATCCCCGGCGACTGGAAATCCGCGATCGACGCCTTTGAAAACTCCGCCGAGGTAAAGCGTATCTTTGCCCCTGAAATGGTGCGCAACTTTATCCTCACCAAACGGCAAGAGCTACATTATATGCAGGAACTGACCCCGCAAGAGCAGGTCGAAATCTATCTGGACACGGTGTAATCAGATGCCCCC
>NZ_DGMH01000021.1:33356-33574 GCF_002388305.1 Sulfitobacter sp. UBA4523 | reverse complement strand
TCGTCAAATTGCTGGGCGGGCACGGGTTCGACTTCCAGATCTGGTCCGTGGTCGATGGCGACTTCCCGGCCTCGGCGGTGGATGCGGACGGCTGGCTGATCACCGGATCGAAACACGGTGCCTACGAGGATCATGACTGGATCCCCCCGCTGGAACAGCTGATCCGCGCCATCCGCGAGGCAGGCCGCCCGCTGGTCGGCATCTGCTTTGGCCACCAG
>NZ_DGMH01000021.1:31479-33274 GCF_002388305.1 Sulfitobacter sp. UBA4523 | reverse complement strand
ATCATTGCACAGGCCCTTGGCGGCAAGGTCGAGAAATTCGCCGGCGGCTGGTCCGTGGGCCGCACCGAATACACCATCGACGGAGAGACCCTGGCCCTGAACGCCTGGCATCAGGATCAGGTCACCCAACTGCCCGAAGGGGCCAAGGTGGTCGGCGCGTCCGACTTCTGCGCCAATGCGGCCCTGCTATATGATGATCAGATCTGGACCATCCAGCCCCACCCCGAATTCACCCAAGACTTTATCGACGGGCTGATCCGCACCCGCGGCAAGGGCGTGGTGCCCGATCACCAGCTTCAGGCGGCCTCTGCCCTGCTGGACGCCCCCACCGACAATGCAAAAATCGCCGACCATATTGCAGATTTCCTCAAGAAAGAGAGATTATGATGTCCGACTGGCTTGAAGAGCTTCCCCCCGCAGCACGCGAATATCTGGAGGGCAAGCGGCTCGACGAAGTTGAATGTATCATCCCCGACCTACCCGGCATCGCACGCGGCAAAGCGGTGCCCGCCACAAAATTCGCACGGCAGGAATATTTCCACCTGCCCGACAGCATCTTCTACCAGACCATCACCGGTGAATGGGGCGACGCCGCCGGTGCCGACGGGTTCATCGAAAAAGACATGATCCTGCGCCCCGATATCTCGACCGCGACCGCCGCCCCCTGGACCGGCGACTGGACATTGCAAGTGATCCACGACGCCTTTGACCGCGACGGCAATCCGGTCGAATATTCGCCGCGCAATGTGCTCAAACGCGTTGTCGATCTTTATCGCGCGCAAGGGTGGGAGCCGGTCGTCGCCCCCGAGATGGAATTCTTTCTGGTCGCGCGCAACCTCGACCCCGCGCATGAGATCAAACCGATGATGGGCCGCTCCGGCCGCCCTGCTGCCGCGCGTCAGGCCTATTCCATGACCGCCGTCGATGAATTCGGCCCCGTGATCGACGACATCTACGACTTTGCCGAAGCGCAGGGGTTCGAGATTGACGGTATCACCCAGGAAGGCGGCGCGGGCCAGCTTGAGATCAACCTGATCCACGGTGACCCCGTGCGGCTGGCCGACGAGGTGTTCTATTTCAAACGTCTGATCCGCGAAGCCGCCCTGCGCCACGATTGCTATGCCACCTTCATGGCGAAACCCATCGCCAACGAACCCGGCAGCGCCATGCATATCCACCATTCGGTGCTGGATGCCACGACGGGCAAGAACATCTTCTCCGGCCCGCAAGGCGGCGAGACGGACGCGTTTTACCACTTTATCGCCGGCATGCAGAACCACATGCCCGACGCGCTGGCCGTCATTGCGCCCTATGTGAACAGCTACCGGCGCTACGTCAAAGACCATGCCGCGCCGATCAATCTGGAATGGGGCCGCGACAACCGCACCACGGGCATCCGCGTGCCCCTCTCCGGCCCCGCGTCGCGCCGGGTCGAGAACCGCCTCGCCGGTATGGACTGCAACCCCTACCTCGGCATCGCCGCCTCGCTCGCCTGCGGTTATCTGGGTCTGATGGAACAGAAAAAGCCCAAAGCCGAATTCAAGGGCGACGCCTATGACGGCGACGGGGATATCCCGCAGGTGCTGGGATCCGCGCTGGATCTGTTTGAAGAGGCCACGACCCTGCACGAGGTGTTGGGCCCCGAGTTCGCCCGCGTCTACGCCATCGTCAAACGCGCGGAATACGAAGAGTTCCTGCATGTGATTTCCCCGTGGGAACGCGAGCACCTGTTGATGAACGTCTAGGCCCGCCGCACCCGCGGGAGCCTTCGGCGAGGATTTAAGACCATTTGGAA
>NZ_DGMH01000021.1:31203-31389 GCF_002388305.1 Sulfitobacter sp. UBA4523 | reverse complement strand
GAGGATTTAAGACCATTTGGAAGCGGCCAAGGGGGCCGATCTGCAATGAACCTGCTTTACGCAAACGACGCGCCGGGGCGCTATCCAGACAGCTGGTACGCCGCGACCGCAACCCCGACCGATGCCTACCCCACGCTCAAGGGCGATCAGCGCGCGGATGTCTGCGTTGTGGGGGGCGGCTATACC
>NZ_DGMH01000021.1:30684-31004 GCF_002388305.1 Sulfitobacter sp. UBA4523 | reverse complement strand
TCGGGGCGCAATGGCGGGCAATTGGGGAGTGGTCAGCGCGTCGAACAGGACGCGCTGGAAAAGATGGTCGGACGCGACGCCGCAACGCGCCTATGGGATCTGGGCGAGGACGCCAAAACACTTGTCAAAAGCCTGATCAAGACCCATGACATCGATTGCCACCTCAAGCCCGGCGTCGCCTGGACCGCCAGTTCTGCCGGTGACGTAGAGCATCTGCACGCCTATGCCGGCGTCTTGCAGGACCGCTATGGCTACGACCAAATAGAGGTGTTGGACCGCGACGCGCTGCGCAACGTCTGTGCGTCGCCCGCCTATCGCGG
>NZ_DGMH01000021.1:0-30546 GCF_002388305.1 Sulfitobacter sp. UBA4523 | reverse complement strand
CCGCCTATCGCGGCGGTATTCTGGATATGGGGGCCGCGCATCTGCATCCTCTCAACCTTGCCCTCGGGCTGGCACGGGCGGCGCAGGCAGCAGGGGTCGAGATCTATGAACGCAGCGCCGTGCATCAGATCACCGAAGGCAGCCCCGCCACTGTGCAGACCGACGGCGGGCGGGTGACGGCGGACCATGTGATCCTGGCCTGCAACGGCTATCTGGGCGGGCTGAACCGCAAGGTCGCGGCCAAGGTCATGCCGATCAACAACTTTATCGTCGCTACCGAACCCTTGGGCGACCGCGTGAAAGACGTGTTGCCCCGGGATGTCGCCGTGGCCGATAGCAAATTCGTGGTGAATTATTTCCGGCTCAGCCATGATGGGCGGCTGCTGTTCGGCGGCGGCGAAAGCTATGGCTACCGCTTCCCCAGCGACCTCGCCGCCAAGGCGCGCAAGCCCATGGGCCAGGTTTTCCCCGCGCTGCGCGACGTCAAGATCGACTATGCCTGGGGCGGCACGCTGGCGATCACCATGAAACGGCTGCCCTTTCTGGCCCGCGTGGCACCCAACATTCTGTCGGCTTCGGGCTATTCCGGCCACGGCGTCGGCACCGCGATCCACGCAGGGCAGTTGATGGCCCGTGCGATCCAGGGCGATGGCGACGGCTTTGATACGATGAGCGCCCTGCCCACGCCGACCTTCCCCGGCGGCGGCGCGCTGCGCAGCCCGCTGCTTGCGCTCGCCATGAGCTGGTTCAGCCTGCGCGACCGTCTGGGGATATAGTCACAAAACATTCATGAAGCGGAACGGGGAAAAGGCTTGGTCCCATAGGCGCATTGTTTTACCATTCTGAAAACAAACATTCAGGATATTGAAATATGACCCTGCCCGACATGCACAGCGCCGAAGCCATTCCCGACACAGCCCGCGCCGAGATAGAGCAGCTGTTGCAAAGCGGCGATCTGTTTCGCTACACCGCTGCGGCCGATGCGCCGGTGTCCCTGCTGGAGGCCGAGTTTGCGCAGATGATGGGCAGCCGCTATGCGCTGGCGGTGTCGTCCTGCTCTGCCGCGCTGTTTCTGTCGCTGCTGGCGCTCGACCTGCCGCAGAATGCCAAGGTGCTGATCCCCGGCTTTACCTTCGCGGCCGTGCCCTCTGCCGTGATCCACGCCCATTATACGCCGGTGCTCTGCGAGGTCGGGGAAAACTACCGGATCGATATGTCGGATTTCGCCGCCAAGCTGCCGGGTGTCGACGCGGTGATCATCAGCCACATGCGGGGTCATACCTCGGATATGGATGCGATCATGCAGCTGTGCGATGCCGCAAACGTGCCGGTGATCGAGGATGCGGCCCATTCACTCGGCACCCTCTGGCACGACCGCAAGATCGGCACCATCGGCAAGATCGGCTGCTTTTCCTTCCAGTCCTACAAGATGGTCAACGCGGGCGAAGGCGGTATCCTGATCACCGACGACGCCGATCTGGTGGCCCGTGCGATCATCATGTCCGGCGCCTATGAACACAACTGGAAGAAACACCCCGGCATCGCGGACGCCTGCGCGCGCTGGCAGAACAAACTGCCGCTTTATAACTTGCGTCTCAACAACCTGTCAGCGGTGTTGGTGCGGGCCCAACTGGCCGAGCTGCCCCGCCGTGTGGCCGACGGGCTGCGCAATCATGACTATGTCGCGGCCAAGCTGAACGCCGCCCCCCAGATCGACGTCCCCGCCCCGCTGGCCCCCGAAACCCGCGCGCCGGATTCCATCCAGTTCAATCTGGTCGGGCTGGACGATGCCGCCATCCGCGCCTTTGCCGAAGCGAGCGCCAAGGCCGGCGTCAAGGTTCAGGTCTTCGGCCAAAGCACCGACAACGCGCGCGCCTTCTGGAACTGGCAGTTCATCAAGGACCTGCCCGACCTGCCCCGGACCCGCGCCATGTTGATGACCGCCTGCGACGTGCGCCTGCCCGTGCAACTGCAACCAGCCGAGCTAGACGCGATTGTGAATGTGCTGCTCGGGGCGCTGGCGACGGTGACGAAATCCGCCGCGGCCTGAGGCTTCATTTTGCCAAATAAACTCCCGCCGGAGGCATCCGGCAGACACAACAAAGCCCACCCGTCAGCGGGTGGGCTTTAACCGTTCAAACGGGGGCCAATCGCCGTCACTTCAGCTTGGAGAGTTTTTCCTGCAACTCGGCCAGTTGTTGTTTGATCGCATCCAGACTTTCGGCGTCATCGCCCTTGGCGCTGGCGGGGCGCTGGTCGGTCTTGCCCATGCCGTTCCAAGGCGTCGGCATATTGCCGGTCATCGCCTTCATGAACGCCTCTTGCTGGGCCTGCATGACCTCGAAACCGGGCATCTTCGCCATCGGGTTGATCGTGTTCATGTTCTCAAGCACCCGCGCCTGACCGTCGCGCAGCATGTCAAACGATGTCTTGAGGAACTGCGGCACAACGCTCGCATCAGGGGACATATAGCTGCGCACAAGATCGTTCAGCACATCCACGGGCAGCACGGATTCACCGCGGCTTTCATGTTCGGCGATGATTTGCAGCAGATATTGGCGGGTCAGATCGTCGCCTGATTTCAGGTCCACAATCTGCACCTCCCGCCCGTCGCGGATAAACCCCGAGATATCATCCAGCGTCACATAGTCACTGGTTTCGGTATTATACAGGCGGCGGCTGGCATATCGTTTGATAAGCAGGGGCTTGACTGTTTCGGTCACGGTAGATCCTTCCCAAATAGCATGCTGCATTGCAGCTTAGGGCAGCTTAAATGAAAAAGATAGGTGCCACAAAAAAGGGCAGACCGCAAAGTCTGCCCTCATCAATCTTTACCTGAACCAAAGGCCGGTGCGATTACTTCGCAGCGGCTTTCTTTGTGGCGGCTGTCGCGTCGGATGTCGCTTTTTTCACAGCAGCTGTTGCTTCTTCGGACATGTCTTTGCCCGCAGCCATCATCAGCTCGACTGTGTCCATTTGAACCTTTTTCGCGATTTCAGCGAAAGCGGCCATATGCTCGGACGCGACTTCAGCAGAGGCCGAGGTGAACTCGGTCATTGCTTTGGCGTAATCTGCTGGCTCTTGCTTGGCTTTCGACATCTCGGACATTTTTGCCAGAGTGTCTTTTGTCCATTTGCTGGAAATCTCGGCGGATTTCTCGGCAGCGTTCAGCGCTACGCCGGACAGCTTTTCGTTCAGTGTCGCGGTTGTTTTGAACGCGTCGTTCATTGCGGATGTGTCAACTGGGAATGCACCCATCATGTCTTTCATCATCGCGGCGAAATCTGGTGTCTTCGTCATGGTAAACTCTCCTTCTGGGGTCAAGCGGCGTCTACCGCTACGTTATGACTACCCCATAGATAGATGCTGCGGTGCGGCATTGCAAGTTTTTTCTGCAATGCAGCATCAGGCCGTTCCAGCCCGCCGCCCCATAAAAAATTGACTAATCAGATCAGCCCCTTGCCTTGCGCACCACATAGGTACCCGGGGCTTCGCCCAAGGTATCACGGCCCTTTTCACCCGGAATACGGGCATCGACTTTCCCGTCAGAGCGATTCTCCAGCCACGCGCCCCAGCGGGGCCACCACGACCCTTCGTGGAACTTTGCCCCCTCCAGCCAGTCCTCGTGATCCAGCGACAGATTGTCGTTTGTGTAGTGGCCGTATTTGCCTTTGCTCGGCGGGTTCACGATCCCCGCGATATGGCCCGATTGGGTCATCACAAAGGTCTTGTCCGCGCTGCCCATCATGCGCACGCCGCGATAGCTGTCTTTCCACGGCGCGATGTGGTCGGTCTCGCAGCCGATGGCGATGAGCGGCACGTCGATATCCTCCAGCTTCAGACGATGACCCAACAATTCAAAGCCGCCCTCGACCAGCTTGTTCTGCTGGCAAAGCCCGCGCAGATACTCCATCGCCATGCGCTGCGGCAGATTCGCCCCGTCGCCGTTCCAATACAGCAGATCAAAGGCCGGAGGCGTGTCGCCCAGCATGTAGCTTTTGATCGCGGGGCCATAGACCAGATCATTCGACCGCAAGAAAGAGAAGGTCCGCGCCATGATGACCGAAGGCAGGATCCCCTTGTCCTTGGTCTCGGCCTCGATCCCGTCGATAAAGTCATCGGTCAGGAAGGGCTGGAACTCCCCCTGATCGGAGAAATCGGTGAGCGCGGTAAAGAATGTCGCGGATTTGACGGATGTATCGCCGCGCTGCTTCATCAAGGACAGCGTCAGCGACAGCGTGGTCCCTGCGATGCAATAGCCTACGGCGTGCACCTGTTCCTGCGCGGTGATCTCCTTGACCTCGCGGATCGCGGTCAGGAACCCGTCCTCGATATAGTCGCCCATGCCGATGTCACGATGACTTTGGTCCGGATTGACCCATGACACCATAAACAGCGTATAGCCCTGATCCACGATCCATTTCACCAGACTGTTCTGGGCCTTGAGATCAAGGATATAGAATTTATTGATCCAGGGCGGGAAGATCACGATCGGCGTGGCATCGACCTTTTCGGTGCTGGGGCTGTATTGGATCAGCTCGAACAGATTGTTGCGATAGACGACCTTGCCGGGGGATGTGGCGATGTTGCGGCCCAGTTCAAACGCGCTTTCATCGGCCAGCCGCACGATCAGCTCGCCGTTATTCGCCTCCAGATCGGCAATCAGATTCTCCAGCCCGCGGATCAGGCTTTCGCCCTCGGTCGCCACAGCGCGTTCCAGCGCATCGGGGTTGGTGGCCAAAAAATTGGTCGGGCTCATCATGTCGATGATCTGGCGGCTGAAGTATTGCAGCCGTTTCTTTTCATGCGGGGCCAGATCGGCCACATGATCAACGGCTTGGCCCAAGGCCTCTGCGTTGATCTGGTACTGCTGTTTGACAAAGTTGAAATAGGGGTGCGATTTCCACAGCGGGTTGGCAAAGCGGCGATCCTCGGGCGAGGTATCTTCCGGCGCGGCCAGCTTGCCTTTGGCCAGCGCCTGCTGCGCCTCCATAAAGTGGCCGACGGATTTGCTCCAGTAGGACACCTGCTGCTCGATCATCTTGGCGGGGTTCTGTACGGCTTCGGTCCAGTAGGACGCGGCGGCCTTTGCAAATAGCTCTTGATTCGGGCCGTCCAAACTCGCCTGATGCGTGTCCCGCCCGACCATGATCTGCGACAGCCGCGCGCCAAGCGCTTCGACCTTTCGCAGGTTTTCCTCCATACGTTCCTGTGCCTTGGAGCTCTCTGCGTCGGTCTTGGTTGTTTTTATTGTCATGCTAACCGTTCCTCCCTATGTTTGCACCTGCAGCATCGCGCCGACCTTTGGGGGAGGGTCTGACAAGATGCCGGGCACAAGGCCCCCAACAGGAGACCCCTTACATGAAGTATATGGCATCTTACGATTTAATGGAAACGATGAGAAACACCAACCAGTGGCTGGGTGCCACGGCGTTGGCGATGGCATCGTATCCCGCTTTTGCCGCCATCCCGAACCCTGCGCTGAACTGGATGGCCGCATGGGGCGAAGTGACCGAGCGCAGCTTTTCGCGCATGGTGGTCAAACCTGATTGGGACATCCCCCCCGCCGTGGGCGTTGATGGTGCGGACCATCCCGTCCTGATCGAGAAAGAGCTGGAAGGTGCCTTTGGCGATCTGGTGCATTTCGTCGTACAGGGCCGCGACGCGCCCAAGCGCAAGATCCTGCTGGTCGCGCCCATGTCGGGCCACTATGCGACGCTGCTGCGGTCGACCGTCATCAGCCTGATCCCTGACGCGGACCTTTATATCACCGACTGGCACAACGCCCGCGACATCCCCGTCAGCGCCGGCAAGTTCGACGTAGAGGATTATACCCTGCGGCTCGTTGACTATATGCGCCATCTGGGCCCAGACGTGCATGTCATCGCCGTGTGCCAACCCGCACCGCTGACCCTTGCCGCGACGGCCTATCTGGCGGAACAGGACCCCAAGGCGCAGCCAAGCTCGCTCACATTGATCGGCGGCCCCATCGACACCGCGGCCAGCCCGACAGAGGTGACGGATTTCGGTCACCGCGTGAACATGAACCAGCTGCAAGAGATGATGATCCAGCAGGTCGGCTTCCAGCACCAGGGCGTCGGCCGCAAGGTCTATCCCGGTCTGCTGCAGCTGAATTCCTTTATCACGATGAACGCCGAAACCCATGCCAAGGCCTTCCGCGACCAGATCATGCGCGTCGCACAAGGGCTGGCCGGCGACCACGACAAACACAACAAGTTCTACGACGAATACCTCGCCGTGATGGACATGCCCGCTGAATTCTACCTCTCCACCGTGCAGCGGATCTTCAAGGACAACGAGATCGGCACCAACAGCTTCTCGATCAAGGGTCAGCCCGTGGACATCGGCAAGATCACCGATGTCGCCGTCAAAACGGTCGAGGGCACCAAGGACGATATCTCGGCCCCCGGTCAATGTATCGCGGCGCTGAACCTCTGCACCGGCCTGCCCGACGACAAAAAGGCAAGCCACCTTGAAGACGGCGCAGGGCACTACGGGATTTTTGCCGGCAAAAGCTGGCGCGAGAATATCCGCCCGCTGGTGCTGAAGTTCATCGACGACAACCAGCGCACGGCCAAGGCGACAGCCCCCAAGGCCCCTGCGGCCCCGGCCAGCGCGGGTAAAACCTCGGTCCCCGCACAGAAGTCGACGGCATAATGCCCGCCGCGCCGCGTGACCTGCCCTTTGCCTGTGCCTGCGGCACGGTCAAAGGGACCCTGCGCGGCGTGACACCCGCGCGCGGCAGCCACGCCCAATGCCACTGCATCGATTGCCGCGCGGCCCAGGTCTACCTCGACCAGCCCGACCCCGCGCCACGGGCGATCCAACTGTTCCAGACCACACCCGACAGATTCCACTTCGATCAGGGTTTCGACAAATTGTCGGTGTTTTCCTTCGGGGAGACAAATCTGCTGCGCTGGTATGCCTCTTGCTGTGGCACGCCGATGTTCAACACGCTGCGCAAGCCCAAGCTCGCCTTTGCCAGCATCATGACCCGCACCCTGTCCGACCCAGCCCCGCTTGGGCCGATCGTCGGCACCGGCTATATCCCGACGCCCTCGGGCAAGCTGCGGAACGAAGGGCTGCCACGGTTGATCTGGGGGGCGCTGTCGCGGGCGGCCGGGGCCAAGGTGACAGGCCGCTGGAAGGTGAACCCCTTTATCGATCCGGACACAGCAACGCCCAAACGCCCCGTGCATATCGTTCCGCGTGACCAGCGCAAGGCGATCACCGAGGCGCTGCGCTAACCCGCACTTGACCCGTCCCGATCACGCAGGGGTCAGGGGCATCTTCAACCATTCCTTGATCGCGGCAGTCGTGGCTTCGGGCTGTTCCAGCGTAGGCAAATGCCCTGCCCTCTCGATCACGCGCAAAATTGCATAGGGCAGCAGTTCGGCCATGAAACTATGGCGTTTGACGGGGTTGAGCCTGCCCACCTCGCCACACATCACCAACGTCGGCACCTTGCACTTGCGCAATACCGCCTGCTGGTCACGGGCCCGTTGCAAGGCGCGGGCTTGGCGCACATAGACTTCCGGCCCCAGCGTGTCGGCCATATCCAGCGCAATCTCCAAAATCGCCGCGCGGTCCGGACCGGGGGCGAGCCAGACGGGGTTCAGCTCTTCGCGCATGGCATCGGCCAGCCGCCCCGACTTGACCTTGACGATCAACATCTCGCGCGCGGCAGCACTCTGCGGCGTTTCGGCCAGCGGGCTGGCATCGATCAACGCCAACCGCGTCAACCGATCCGGCGCACGGCGCAAAATCTCGAGCGCGACAGCACCGCCCAACCCCAACCCCGCCAGCGCAAAACGCTTGGGCAACTGGTCCAGCAGACCAGAGGCGATTTCCTCGATCCGCTCGCCTTGGGTAATCGGGGCGACAGTCACAGCGGTTTTCGCCGACAGCTCGGCGATCTGCGGCCAGAACACCCGCGCGTCAGACATGAGGCCCGGCAGAAGAACAAGAGGGTCAGCCATGTATGTCCCTGTCACTAGTCATAAATTCGCGTCACTTCGGGACACTGCTGCTGCGCCGCACCTCATCACGGATAGGCGATGCCACGCAAGGGCGGAAAATCGCCATAGCGCGCACGGCGCTGCGCCAAGGGCTCCGACGGCGACTTCCCGCCGCGCAACAGCATCCCGCGCGGCGCAATATAGCTTGAGATGCTGCGCAGCGGCTGCGGTCTCCACGTCAGGTTGAAGGCGGCGAGCTTGGGGAAGAACCACATCTCGGAATAGGGCAGATGGTCATGCACCCACCACGCCAGATCACGCCAGTCGCGCCCCTGATCATACTGGTCGGCAAACCACGGGATCACGATGGTCGCCCCCGCAATCGCCTGCGCCTCTGCGCCACGGTCCCAGATGTGACATTCGATCGGGTTGTCATTGGCCGCGCAATTCAGCTTGTGCCGATTGCCAAAGGCATTCAGCGCCGCCGACCGGTACCCCGACCGCACGGCGATGCGGCCAAAGGTTTCCTCTAGCGGGTCCAGCAGGGTCGTGCAGAAGGCCCGCCCGTTTTCGATGGCAAGATCGGGATTGTCGGGGATATTGGGCTGCCCGTGAAACCCGGAAATCTCGGAGTACATGAAATCGCGCATAAAGAAATGCCGCGACAGCCGGACCCGCCCAAAGGTTTCAAGGCTCCACATGCTGGCCGGTTTACGCATGGCAAAGCCCCCAATCCTCAGGCCGTGGCAGAGACCTCTTCCACCGCTTGGATCAGCAGCTCCAGACAGCGATCATCGGAAAAGCGGTGGTCCGCATCCTTGACCAGTTGCAACTGCATGTCCGGCCCCTGCGCATGTTCCAGCAGACGCACGGCTGTGGCGACGCTGACAGCGGTATCTGCGGTGCCTTGCAGGAAGCGCGTCGGGAACGGCAGTTGCAGCGGATCGCGCAGCACCAGCTGCTTGCGCCCGACCTCGATCATCCGGCGGGTGATGATGTAAGGCTCCATATAATCGGAGGGCAGTTCGACCTGCCCCGTCTCGGCCAGAGTCTTTTTCTGCGCCTCGGTGAAGCTGGCCCAATAGCCGTCTTCGGTAAAATCAGGGGCCGCGGCGATGGTCACCAGCCCCGCGATCCGCGCGGGCAGCGCGCGCACCAGCAGCAGCGATTGCCAGCCGCCCATAGACGACCCCACCGGCAGGATCGGGCCCTCGGTCAACGCTTCTACCGCGGCCAATGTGTCTTCGGCCCAATCGCCAATGCAGCCCTCCGTGAACGCGCCAGAAGATTCCCCGTGACCTGAATAATCGAACCGCAAGAACGCCCGCCCCTCGCGTTTGGCCCAGTCCTCAAGGAACACTGCCTTGGTGCCCATCATGTCGGATTTCAGACCGCCCAGAAACACCACGCAGGGGCCTGTGCCTTCGGTCTTGTGATAGGCCAGCCGCCGCCCTTGAGGCGTTTCCAGATACATCGGTGCCGTCATCCTCAGCCCCCCAGATAGGTGCCCTTGGCGGGGCGATAAAAGATTTTCTGGTTGTGCAGACGGCCCAGCAGATCGTCGATCCGGCGCAGGCTGTCTTTGGCGGCATCGGCGGGCAGCATCGATGCGGTCTCGTCCAGCGCATCCATCGACAGATCGCGTTTGGTCACATGTAGCGCTGCCTCGATCAGGTCGATATCGCTGATCGTCAGCTCGAAGTTGCGGTTGTGTTTGGACATGGGCGAACCCCTTTGGATCAAATGCGCGCCCCAGTCATACGCCCCGCCGCCCCGACGATCAATCCGCCGCTTCGACTTCGCGCAGCCCAAGCGCCGCAATCGCGGCCCCTGCGGACATGACTGCGAATAGAACCAGCGTTGCCACCGGCCCGATCAACGCGGCACCGCCCCCCGCCACGCCCGCGACCAAAAGCAGCCCGCCAATCACCGTGTTGGACACGGCGGCATAGGCCGACCGCTGGTCCTTGGGCGACATATCCACCAGATAGGTAGACCGCCCCTGCCGCACCCCGTGATAGGCGATCATCAGGATGAACAGCACCAGCGGCATGGCCCAGATCTGCGTCGCCATCCCCAGCAGCGCCAGCACGACCGCACCGACCATCGCCAAGGCCCCGACAATGCCCGTCAACATCAGCACACGGCGGCTCGATTGATCCGACAGCCGCCCCCAGACGTACGAGCTTAACAGCGACGCCAAGGCCGAGGCGAGCACCAGCGCGCCAAGCTGGCCAAGGGCGGATTGATCCTCGCCCCCCGCCAGCACCACAAAATACGGCGGCGCGAGCGATGTGGCGACCAGCAGCCCGCGCACCAGAATGAACCGCCGCAGGTTCGCGTCTTCCTTCAGGATAGAGAAACTGGCAGGCGTCGCCTTGCCGCCCTCGCTTTTGGCCTCGTCCAGCGTGGAAAACAACAGCGCCGCCCCGCCCCATAGGGCGGCCGCCAGCCCGATCGCCGCGATCACCACGCCGCGATCCTGCACCAACCCCGACATCAGCAAAAGCGCCAGCACCAGCACCCCGGCAGAGGCGACAGACCCCGCCGTGCCCGTGATCGACCCGCGCCGCGACTTGCCCACGGTCTTGCCAAGGATATCCTTATACGACACCGAACAGGCTGCACGGCTGACCGCCAGCCCCGCCAGCGCCGCGCAAATTGCCAGCCCCGCCGCTGATCCGTCCAACGTGAGCGCCGCCAGCACGATCAACGCCGCGAAAATGCCCTGCCCCGCAGATCCCGCGACCCACGCCCATTTGCGCCGCGCCATCGCCTGCACCCAGCCCGCCATCACGATCTGCGGCAACAGCGCCCCCGCCTCGCGGATCGGCACCAGCGCCCCGGCATAGACCGCAGGCGCACCAAGCGCCGTCAGCAGCCACGACAGCATGAGCTTGGGGTCAATCAGCCCGTCAGCCACTTTGGTCATGGTCAGGCTGGCGATATGGCGCAGGGCGTTCGGGGCCTCGGCCTCTTGCGCATGGGACGACAGGTCCTGCGCGTCGCCCTCTGCCCCTGAAAGCGTCTCAAACGCCCGCTGCGCCACATCATCCTGCATGTCTTCGCGTCCCGTCGCTGTCCGTTAATCTGATGTTATCTATGGCACCGCGCCCCCAAGGAAAGGACGGCGCCACATTTCACACGCCGCGCCCGCGCGCCCCACCGCGATATTGACAAGCCAGACCACCGACGCCAAACAGGCCGGACACATATAACCCGCAACCGGGCGTCTCGTAGGCGCCAAACCGACGAGGAGGCCCAGATGGCCCAGATCACCCTCACCCTTCCCGATGGCAACGCACGTCAGTACGACGCAGGTATCACTGCGGGCGACGTGGCGAACGACATCTCCAAATCGCTTGGCAAGAAAGCGATCAGCGCCACCGTGGACGGTGCCCATTACGATCTGGCATGGCCGATCAACGCGGACGCCAGCATCGCGATCCACACCATGGCCGACGAAGCGCAAGCGAACGAACTGGTGCGCCACGACCTCGCCCACATCATGGCCCGCGCCGTGCAAGAGCTTTGGCCCGACACAAAAGTCACCATCGGCCCCGTCATCAAGGACGGCTGGTACTATGACTTCGACCGCAAGGAATCCTTCACCCCCGAAGACCTTGGCCTGATCGAAAAGAAGATGAAGGAAATCATCAACAAGCGTGACCCCGTCCGGACCGAGGTCTGGGACCGCGAGCGCGCGATCAAGCACTACGAGGACAACGGCGAACCCTATAAGGTCGAGCTGATCAACAGCATCCCCGGCGACGAACCGCTGCGCATGTATTGGCACGGCGACTGGCAAGACCTCTGCCGTGGGCCGCACCTGCAACACACCGGCCAAGTGCCGGGCGACGCGTTCAAACTGATGTCCATCGCGGGGGCCTACTGGCGCGGCGACAGCGACCGCGCGATGCTGCAACGCATCTACGGCGTGGCCTTCACCGGCAAGGAAAAGTTGAAAGCCCACCTGAACATGCTGGAAGAGGCCGCCAAACGCGACCACCGCAAGCTGGGCCGCGAGATGGACCTTTATCACATGCAGGAAGAGGCCCCCGGACAGGTTTTCTGGCACGCCAACGGCTGGCTGATCTACACCCAGCTGCAAGACTACATGCGCCGCAAGCAACGCGCCGGCGGCTATGTCGAGGTGAACACACCGCAGGTCGTGGACCGTAAACTCTGGGAGGCCTCCGGCCACTGGGAGAAATACCAAGACCACATGTTCATCGTCGAAGTGGACGAGGAACACGCCCGCGAGAAATCGGTCAACGCGCTGAAACCGATGAACTGCCCCTGCCACGTGCAGATCTTTAACCAGGGTCTGAAATCCTACCGCGACCTGCCCCTGCGCATGGCCGAATTCGGATCGTGCAACCGCTATGAACCCTCGGGCGCGCTGCACGGGATCATGCGCGTGCGCGGCTTCACACAGGATGACGGCCATATTTTCTGCGCCGAAGACCAGATCGAAGCCGAAACCGCCAAGTTCATCGAATTCCTGTCGGGCATCTACAAAGACCTCGGCTTCGAAAACTTCAGCGTCAAATTCTCTGACCGCCCCGAAAAACGCTCCGGCTCGGACGAGGTCTGGGACAAGGCCGAGGCGGCGTTGCTCTCGGCCACCCGCAAGGCAGGCATCGAACCCACGCTCAACCCCGGCGAAGGCGCGTTCTACGGCCCGAAACTGGAATTCGTGCTGACCGACGCCATCGGCCGCGACTGGCAGTGCGGCACCCATCAGGTGGACTTCGTGCTGCCCGAACGGCTGGACGCGACCTATATCGGATCGGACGGCGCGAAACACCGCCCCGTCATGCTGCACCGCGCCACCTTGGGGTCGTTCGAACGCTTTATCGGCATCCTGATCGAAGAACACGCGGGCAAGCTGCCCTTCTGGCTCGCCCCGCGTCAGGTCGTCGTCGCCTCCATCACCTCCGAGGCGGATGAGTACGTGCACGAGGTCGTCGCCACCCTCAAGGCCCAAGGCGTCCGCGCCGAGGCCGATATCCGCAACGAAAAGATCAACTACAAGGTCCGTGAACATTCGGTCGGCAAAGTGCCGGTGATCCTTGCGGTCGGCGCGCGCGAAGTCGAAGAGAAAACCGTGTCCGTCCGCCGTCTGGGGGAAAAGCAGACCTCGGTTCAGGCGCTGTCGGATGTGGCGAACGCCTTGGGCATCGAAGCCACACCGCCCGATTTGCGCGGCTGAAAACTGTAACAAACCTCTCGGGGCGCAACGATCTTGCGCCCCGAACATGTAACTATGTTTCAAAATTGCGCCTCCCAACGCTGGAATCTCGCGAATTGTTACAAAAAAACCGGCGATTTTCTGACGCCTCCGTGACACACTCCGATGTGAGTAGCTTTGTCGCACCCCACGCGGCTTAATGTCCTTATCGACAAGCAACCAACCTCAGGAGGAAACACCAATGTCCAACACAATGAAAACACTCGCCGTTGCAGGCGCAGTTGCCGCTGCAATGTCCGCACATTCGACCGCAGCAAACGCCGCGTCGAAAGAAAAATGCTACGGCGTGGCGCTTGCCGGTCAGAATGACTGCGCCGCAGGCCCGGGCACCACATGCGCTGGCACATCCGTCACCGACTACCAGGGCAACGCCTGGAAACTGGTTGACGCAGGCACCTGCACCGACATGGAACTGCCCGCAATGGCCGACGGGTCCGAGCGTATGGGCTCTCTCGAAGCGCTGGACCGCGACCTGCCAGCCTAAGCCCTTAGCGGCTTAAACCCTTCGCCTGCGCGGCACGCCCCATGCCGCCGCGCAGGCCCCTTTACACGACCCCTCGGATAGGGAGCCTCTTATGCTAGACGGTGCCACCCGTTTCGACACATTGCCCGCACGCCCGGGCGTCGGCTATAAACCCCAGCATTTCAAAGACCTGCAAGACGATCCTGGTCCAGTTGAATGGATCGAAATCCATGCAGAGAATTACATGGGCGATGGCGGCCGCCCGCTGGCACAGCTGCGCGCCCTGTCCGAAAAATTCGCCCTCTCCGTTCATGGTGTCGGGCTGAGCATCGGTGGCGAAATGCCACTGGACCGCGACCACCTCGCCCGTTTGAAAAAGCTCTGTGACTGGGCAAACCCTGCCAGTTTCTCCGAACATCTTGCATGGTCTACCCATGACAGCGAGTTTCTGAACGACCTGCTGCCCCTCCCCTATACCGAAGCCACCCTGTCCCGCGTGGCGGATCACATCAGTCAGGTGCAAGACACAATCGGGCGTCAAATGCTGCTGGAAAACCCCTCCAGCTACCTCGCCTTTGATGAATCCACCTTGTCTGAAACTGCCTTTTTGGCCGAGCTAACCCACCGGACCTCCTGTGGTTTATTGCTGGATGTCAACAATGTCTTCATTTCAGCGAAAAACCTCGCCCTCTCCCCGCGCGACTATATCGACGCCTATCCGGTAGACGCCGTGGGCGAGCTTCACGTCGGCGGTCACGAGGAAGACAGCGTCGGTTTCAACCAGCCGCTGCTGATCGACAGCCACAGCCGCCCCGTGGTCGACCCCGTTTGGGATCTGCTAGCCTATACGCTGGACCGCACCGGCCCCAAGCCCGTGCTGGTGGAATGGGACAATGATGTTCCCGATTGGCCGACCCTGCGCGCCGAGGCAGAGCGTGCGGCGGATGTGCTGGCCCGATGACCACGCTGCACCGGTTTCGGACACCCCTGCTGGACCCGACGCAGGACCGCCCCGAAGGGTTGCGCGGTGCCGCTGGCGCGCCCGCTGACACGCGCTATGACGTTTACCGCAACAACGTCACCCATTCGCTGATCGGCGCGCTGCACAGCGCCTTTCCCTTGGTGGTCAGGATTCTGGGCACGCAGAACTTCGACCAGATCGCCCCCGCCTTTGTGCGTGCGCATCCGCCGAGCTCTCCGTTAATGATGCACTATGGCGCTGATTTTCCGCAGTTTCTTGCCGCGCAACCGGCTTTGTCAAAGATGGGTTACCTGCCCGATTGCGCCCGTCTCGACCTCGCACTCCGCCGGTCCTATCACGCCGCCGACAGCGCGCCCTTTGACCTTGCCGCCTTCCAGCAGATTGCGCCCGACGCGATGATGCAGGCGCAGCTGCCCCCCGCCCCCGCGACGGTGTTGCTCCGCTCTGACTGGCCGCTGTATGACATCTGGCGGTTCAACATGCAGGCGGATGCCCCCAAGCCGCAAATGCAGGCGCAGGACGTGTTGATCACCCGTCCCGACTTCGACCCCGCCCCGCATCTGTTGCCCGCCGGCGGCGGCGCATGGTTCGCCGCCTTGGCTGGGGGTGCCACGCTTGATCAGGCCCATGACATCGCGCTGGCCACGCACCCCGATTTCGACCTTGGCGCGGCTTTGGGCCTGTGCTTTGCAACCGGCGCTTTTTGCGCAAAGAACGGCGGATAAGATGCTGAAGACTCTCACCCTTTACGATCGCGCGACCGGCTGGATCACCGCGCAAGACTGGCTGCTGCCCACATTGGCGCGGTTTTTGTTCGCCGCGGTGCTGACGCAGTATTTCTTTACCTCTGGCGTGACGAAGCTTGACGGTCTGTTCACGCTGAGCACCGGTGCCTATGTCCAGATCTTCCCCCGCGCGTTCGAGGCGGCGGGCTATGACGCGACTGCACTATCGGCGTGGCACGGGCTGGTGGCCTATGCGGGGACGTTGGCGGAGTTCGTGCTTCCCGCGTTGATCGTGTTGGGGCTGTTCACACGGTTTGCGGCCTTGGGGATGATCGGCTTTGTGGTGTTGCAATCGCTCACCGATCTATACGGCCACGGGCAATGGAGCGCGCTTGGCCAGTGGTTTGACCGCCTGCCGGACGGGACCATTCTGGACCAACGCGGGCTTTGGGTGCTGCTGCTGGTGGTGCTGGTGGTCAAGGGCGGCGGGCCGGTTGCGCTGGATCGCGTCTTGCTGGCGCGCCGCCGCTGAGGGTTACTGCGCGGCTTTGACCTTTTCCTCTGTCGCGTCGTTCCAGCCGAGGAACAGATCCTCCCCCACCGCGATCAGGGGGCGTTTCATCAAGGCGGGATGGGCCGCGAGCAATTCTAGCGGATCGGCACCGCGTTCCGCGTCGTCCAGACCGCGCCATGTGGTCGAACGGGTGTTGACCAGCGCCGCGCCGAATTGCGCGTGGGCGCGGGCCAGCACGTCGGCGGGGACACCGTCCTTGCGCACATCGACCAGCTGCGCGTCGGGCAGTGCCTTGATCGCCTTGCGGCAGGTATCGCAGTTTTTCAGACCGTAGATCAGCATTCTCACCTCACTTTTTTGGGGTTTCATATGTCCTAAGATAATCGGGCAGCGCGAAATTTCTTGATTTCCGGCGCGGGTGAACAACCTTTTATCGCGTAAGGCGGCGAAAGCAATTTTTCGACGCTGTGACAGCGATTAATGAGGAGCGTTGAGAAATGCCAACGGGTACAGTCAAATGGTTTAACACCACCAAAGGATACGGGTTCATCGCGCCGGAGGGCGGCGGATCGGATGTGTTTGTCCATATCTCTGCGGTGGAACGGTCGGGGCTGACCGGACTGGCGGACGAGCAGAAAGTGTCTTTCGAGATGTCCGAGGGCCGCGATGGCCGTCAGATGGCGACGGATCTGGAACTGCTGTAAAAAAGCCCGATGCCCAAGGGACACCGGGTTTTCTGGTCGTCTTGCGGGCAGCGGCACGCGGGGCTGCGGCTTAGCGGCAGCCCTTTTCCCCCGGCACGCAGGAATAGGTGACGGGACGCGGCGTATAGTGCCGCACCTTGTGCTTTTTCGGCGCGGGGTGCGCCATCATCTGCTGGTAGCTGGTGCTGGTGTTCGGCGTGCCGCAGCAGATGACACCGGAAATGGTGATCGGCTGAAGCCCTGCGGGGCAATAGTTGGCCGAGGACGGGTAGGCATAGATCTTGGGCTCTGCCGAGACCTGCGCGGGCAGCAGAACCGCGCCCATCAGACCCAATCCGGCCATCATTCCTGTTGTTAGACGCATAATATCCCTCGTTATTTTCAATTTCCCTTAATTTGCCCAGTGTCAGCGGCCAAGTCTAGCCTTTTTGCCCCCTAGGGGTGTGTTGCTGCTACGGCGTGGCGGCAGAGGCGCGGGCTGCGGAGCGGGGCTCGGGTTACCCATGGGTAACTTAAGTAATTGTTATTGTTGGTTTATTTTTGGTTAGACTGGCGTGCGGTGGCGTGCGTTCGCTGGTGTGAGGCGTGGTTCGGCTTGGTTGGACTGAGCAGTCCAGTGGACGGGTCAAAGGGCCGAACGCGGAATGCGCAAGCATTTCGCCGGAGGTGTGTGAGGTGACCTAAACAGGGACCGCCGCGCCCGAACCGAGGGGCAGGAAGCGAAGCGCCTGCTCCGCGAAGGCAAGCCTTCGCTTTGTCGGTGACGCGGATGCTTTGCAACTGCTGACCCGCCCCGTGTGTGGGGGTGAGAGACGGTCCGGCATAGCCGGATTGAACAGTCCAGTGGACTGTTCAAAGTCTCGAACGCGGAATGCGCAAGCATTTCGCCGGGGATGTATGCGTTGACCTAAACAGGGACCGCCGCGCCCGAACCGAGGGGTGGAAGCGAAGCGCCCGCCCCGTGGGGGCGGTTCGGGCGCTGCCCAATCGGAGATTGGGTATGTGATAACGTCAACAGTTACCCAAAGAAGGGCTCGCTACCAGATGCAGCCAAATAAAAGTGAACACACCCTATTCAAACTATTTTACCGCGCTCGCTCATAGGAAGAGTTCCGAAGCGAGACTTAACTCCAGTGAGAGATTCAATTAATTTTTGAGATTTAGACGCAATTCTCCCACTGTTTTGTGCAGCAAACTCATTCACTTTTCTTATGTGGGTAGGCGTATCAACGTAAATGGAGGGAATGCTGTTAGTTGGATCGCGCAGTAACACCATCGATATTTTGGGGGATATCGGCATCCAGATTTCCATGTTTGGATTACTTAAACCATTTGAACCGCCATTCCCTATGCGATACGCGATTTTGCTTGAAAGAATGAATGAATGCTTACTTCGACTTACCGCCCACCGTACGACAAGATTACTCATAGCCCGTTTAACTCGCTCGGATGGCCGTACTATCGCCCCGACCCTAACATCGCGTCCATAGCTACTCAAAGCAACTGGGTCTTCTAGCTCCAGAACTAGCTTTTCACGCAGAACCTGATCCTCATAGCATGTTCCAAGTTTATCGATAGCCTCACGAACGATTTCCTTCCCAGCGTTTAAGTCCTTGTAATTCAGCGGGAACTCTGGCGTCCTTTTTATCATGACATAGACAAGGTCATGCAGAAGTGAGAGGTAATCTTCAGAAAACACAGGCACCTCGCCACGATCAAATGAGCTTAGAACATCTGGAATAAGTGAACCTAATAAGTTGTCCACTCTCCCAAAATATTTAGTTTCAGCTACATCTGAAAGCTCACCATTGATCCTGATGCTATAGTAATTAGAAATTTGAAACGCTTTTTCTGTAGAAGTTAGCTCGGGGGACTTAAACTTTCCGTCTGTCTTTTTTTCCGCGTACCAAATCTCATTGTCGCGAAAGCAAAATGACTTTTGCATAACGCGAGGGAGAAAGTGATGAACTTTACTTCTATTCGACATTAAGACAGCCCTAACTGCATGCGGCACACAATAACAGAGCCTTTTGACCCCGCTATGCGGGGTCGTTCAAAACTCCAATAAACTCCCGCCACTCCCCCTTGCTCATGCCAGAGGTCTCCTGCGTGACCTCCTCACCTTTCACCATCCGGCGGATACACTCAAGAGCTGTATTGGACATAGTTGCGCCACCTAGACGGTAATCCTCGAAGGCGCGGTAGGCGGCGGGGACCCAGTCGGCGACGACGTTGCAGATGGCATCGGCATAGACGCGGATCTCGTATTGGGCGTGGGCATCGGCGCGCAAACGCAGGAAGTGGAACAGGTTGTGCAGGTCCACCTTCCAGTACCATTGCGTGTAGATGTTCGACGGCAGGTTCATCCGCGCCAGCTCTCGTGCCAGACCGTCCTGCGGTTCGCCGTCGGGGCCGGTTTCGGCGATCATCGCCTCGTAATTGTCATAGGCGCGGTTGCTGTCGGACTTGAGGATTTCGAGCACACGGGCGGCCTCTGCCCCTTCCAGAACACCGCCGCGGCCCTGATTGTTCACCACGCTTTGGGCGTTCACATGGGACGGCTCGGGGATGTAGAATTCGCGGTCCAGGATCGAATAGCGGGCGGAGTATTCGTTGACGTTGGCGGTGCGGTGGCGGATCCACTGGCGCGCGACAAAGACGGGCAGTTTGACGTGGAGCTTGATCTCGCACATCTCGAAGGGGGTGGAGTGCCAGTGGCGCATCAGGTAGCGGATCAGCCCTTCGTCGTTCTGCACCGATTTCGTGCCGCGCCCATAGCTGACGCGGGCCGCCTGACAGATCGCCGCATCGTCGCCCATATAGTCGATGACGCGCACAAAGCCGTGGTCGAGCACGGGAATGGCCTTGTAGAGATGGGACTCCATCCCTTCGGAGACGGCGCGCAGGGTCTGTTTCGGCTCTGCCCGCAGAGCGTCGATTTCGGCTTGTTGGTCGGGGCTGATCGGCATGGGGGGCGTCCTGTCATATGGGCGTGGATTCGGGGTCTACTATATCTGCGGCAGCAGGCCACCGGAACCGCCATATGCGGTATTGTTTTTGGGTAGCACTTTGTCGGCAAATGCAGGCGACACGCGGTGGAGCGTTGACAGCAGGGCGCGCGATTGGCGACTGTCGCGGCAATCAACAAGAAATTTTCGAGGCAGACAGTTATGAAATTCGGGACATCAGCGCTGGCGCTGTGCGTATTTTTGGCAGCATGTGGCAGTGGCACGCCGTTTAACGGCGAGACGGGGGCAGATACGGGCACGGGCACCGGCGGGAGCACGGGTGCCAGTGCCATTCCCGCAGAACTGGCGAAGGACCTCAAGAGCTTTAGCTATGATCCGGCGTCCCAGACGCTGTCGATCACGGGTATCACCGCAGATGATAGCGCGTTCACCGCCAATTATCGCCGCCGCCCCGGCTTGGACCGCAACGGATATGAAGCCTACACCGCGCAGGACGGGTCGCTGGACCGCCACGTCACCGCGTATGTGAAGGGCATCGATGGCACCCGCGCCGCTGTGGTGATGACGGGCGGGCAATTCGAGCAGGTCTTTTCGGGCGCTGGATATTCCAACACCTCGTATTCAGCGCCGGTCGCACCGGGCACGCAGTCCGAGGGCGGGCTGGTGACCTATGCGGGGAATTACATCGGGTTGCTGAACGGTGCCGGGTCCGGGGAAGATCTGGCACCGGTTGCAGACGGAACTAACCCCGACACCCTGTCGCGTCAGGCCGCCGAAGTGACGGGCAAAGTGGTTCTGACCGGCGACTTTACCGACGCGGCGGTTACAGGGATCATCTATGAACGCAAGGTGACCGACTTTGATACAGGCGGCACCTACGATCCCAACTCCGCCACCCCTTTCGAGGCGCAGAACATCGCGCTGGACAGCACTGGCATCGCGGACGACGGCTCTTTCTTCGGGACCGCGTCACAGTCTAACGGCGCGGTCGGCGAATACGGCGGTATTTTCGGGGGCACGGGTGCCACGGAAGTTGCTGGTGTGATCCACGCCGAGAACCACATTGCGCTGGGCGGATCGGGCACACCGATCGAGTATGGCGCGTTTGTCCTGACCCAATGTGGCCAACCCGGTGAAGACGCGATCTGCAATCAGCCCCAGCGATAGAGCGGCTGTCTCGTGTCTTTCGCCAATTGCGCCATCGGCTGTGCAGTGGCCGGGCTCTGCCTGCTGAACAGTGATCCTGTCGCGGCAGAGCAGTCAGTCGCGTTGTCCCTGCCAGAGGCCCGATCATTGGCAGTCCATGCGCTGAAGGGTGAACGCCCTGCTCTGGCGTCGCAGATCGCGCAAGGGTTGCTGATCGCGGATCCGCATTCGGCGTATGCGCATTACGTTCTTGCCACAGCGCATGCAGATATGGGTCACGGAACGGATGGGCGAAAGTCTGCGGCCCGCGCCTACCGCTATGCGGACACCAGGGTACAGAAGTTTCAGGCCGCGGAACTGGCAGCACGGCTGACCTTTGCAGAAGGGCACCCGACCCTCACTCAGCTTTGGCTTAGACGTGCCGTTCAAAACGCCCCGACCCCGGAGATAGAAGAGCAGCTTGCGCGTGACTATGCCCGTGTGCGGCGTGAAAATCCGTTTCGCTTCTCCATTACAGGCGGGGTGAAGCCCTCTAGCAATGTCAACAATGGTGCTGACACCGCACAGCAGGTGATCGACGGCTTGCCGTTTACCGGGCGGCTTAGCGGATCGGCGCAGGCCCTATCGGGTATCGTCGGTACCGTCGACGCGGTCGTCGGGTACCGTTTGCGGAGCACTCAAAAGACGCGGACGGATCTTTCGGGTCGCCTGTTTGTACAACGTGTGGCGCTTGATAGCGGGTCGCATGATTTGGCACCTGAAGCACGTAACAGTGATTTCGGAGCGACCTATGCAGATGTTTCACTTCGGCAGTCCTTCGCGGTCGGCGCGGCGGGCGGAAGCGCCGATGTAACCGGATCGCTTGGCGAATACTGGTCGGGAGGCGACCGCAGCTATTCATTCATGCGTGTTGGCGTCGGTCGCCGCTGGCAGCTGTCTGCTTCGACTTCGGTTTCCATGGGCGCGACGCTAGAAAAACGGTTTAGTGAACGAACTAGTTACTTTGACAGTAACACCGTGTCCCTGATTGTAGGGTCCCAACACAGGCTCGCTTGGGGTGATGGTATCGGCGTTTCCGTCAATCTACGCGAGACCGACAGCGACTTCGTCAACTATGCCTCGCAAGCCGCGTCCCTACGGTTAAGCTATAGCTTCGCCGATCAAATCGGTCCGGCGGTTGTGAACGCGGGATTAACCTTGGGAAAAACCGACTACGACACCTATTTTGCGGTTTTCGATGTCCCCGGTGGCAAGCAAGACTACGCAACCTATGCTGACGTCAACATCATGTTACCTGATGTGGACTATGCGGGGTTTGCGCCCAGTGTCACTTTACGCGCCGGACGGACCCGATCCAATGTCAGCCGGTTCGAAACGAGCGAGTTTTCCGTCTCATTGGGATTTCAGTCAAAATTCTGACATCCGCTGGCAACCGCCGCCAGCCGTGCTACCCTGCAGGTCGAAGACGAAAGCAAAGGAGCCAACCCATGCCGATCAAATATTTGCACACGATGGTGCGCGTCAAGGATCTGGAGAAATCGCAAGCCTTCTACGAGCTGCTGGGCCTGAAAGAGCGCCGCCGGATCGACAATGAGGATGGGCGGTTTTCGCTGATCTTCATGTGCCCTCCCGGGCAGGACGACGGCCATGCGGATGTGGAGCTGACCTATAACTGGGACGGCGATGACGCGCTGCCCGATGACAGCCGTCATTTCGGGCACCTCGCCTATACCGTTGAAAACATTTATGAAACCTGCAAGATGCTGCAAGAGAACGGGATCACGATCAACCGTCCTCCGCGCGACGGGTATATGGCGTTCATCCGGTCGCCTGACAATGTGTCGGTCGAATTGCTGCAAGAAGGGGACCGGCTGGAGCCGCAAGAACCCTGGGCCAGCATGGAAAACACCGGCCATTGGTAAGCCGATGATCCGGGCGGCCTTCCTTGCCACAGCGCTGGGCGTCGCACCCGCGGCCCTTGCGGCGGCGGAGTGTCGGCTGGCGCTGCTGCTGGCGATGGATGTGTCCAGTTCGGTTGATGCGGTCGAGGACCGTTTGCAGCGTGGCGGCACCGCCGCCGCGTTGCTGTCAGACCCGGTGCGGCGGGCGTTTTTCGCCAGTGATCTTCCGGTGGCGCTGGCCGTCTATGAATGGTCGGGGCGCTATAACCAACAGATCGTGCTCGACTGGCAGATGATAGACTCGCCCGACGATCTGACGCGCGCGGCGGGCGTGGTGGCGGGCAGCCAGCGCAGTCATAATGATTTCCCCACGGCCATGGGCTATGCGTTGGGGTTTGGTGCGGCGGTCATGGCGCGGGCGCCGCGTTGTTTATACAAGACAATTGATCTGGCGGGGGACGGTCAGAACAACGAGGGTTTTGGCCCGCCGCTGGCCTATCGGTCGTTTGATTTTGACGATGTGACGGTCAACGGGTTGGTGGTGAATGCCGCCGATTTCGAGGCCGAGACAGGGCTGATCGCCTTTTACAAACGCGAGGTCTTGCACGGCCCCGGTGCGTTTCTGGTGATCGCTAACGGGTTCGAGGATTTTGAACGCGCCATGCGGATCAAGCTGGAACGCGAGCTGACGCCCCCTGCGATTGGCAGCCTGCCCGTGGTCGAGGACGCGGGATGATCCGCGCGGGGGTCGCGGCCCTTGTCGGCGCGACGCTTTGGGCGTCGGCTGGCGTGGCGGAGTGCCGGCAGGCCCTGGCCTTGGGGCTGGATGTGTCGGGGTCCGTCGATGCGCGGGAGTACCGCTTGCAATTGGACGGGGTTGCCGGGGCCTTGGACGATCCGGCAGTGCGCGCGGCGATCCTGTCGGCACCGGAGGCACCGGTGTCCCTGTTGGTCTATGAATGGAGCGGCCCGACAGACCAGCGCGTTATTGCCCCTTGGCGGTCGATCAGGGATGCCGCTGCCCTGCAAGAGCTGATCGACGGGCTGCGACAGGTGGAGCGCGCGGCCGCGTCGCCCGGCACCGCGCTTGGCGTGGCGGTGGCAGCGGGGGCGGCCTATCTGGCGCAGCGGCCCGCATGTTTGAAGCACACGCTTGATATCTCGGGCGACGGGATATCCAACCTTGGGCCCCGCCCCCGTGACGTGAAACGACAGCTTGCCGGGCGTGAGTTGACGGTGAACGCGCTGGTGGTCGAAGCGACGGAGGAGGACAGCACGCTGACGGGGTATTTCATGGCAGAGGTGATCACCGGCCCCGGTGCCTTTGCCCTGCCCGCCGCGGGGTTTGATGCCTATCAATCTGCCATGACCACCAAGCTGTTGCGCGAGCTGGCGGTGCTGTCGCTGGCGCAACTGGCTGACGAAGCCCCGCCCGCCCTGCGCGGTCAGTAGATATAGCGGATCTGGTCCGTCCAGTAGCGTTCCATCCGTTTGAGCGCGCGGGTGATGTCATCCATGCCCGATGCGCCCAGCGCGCCCTTGTGCATCAGCCCGCTGGCGTGGCGACCAAACAGGTCTGACACGACTCCGCTGATGTGACGCCCCTTGCCGGTCAGCCGCACCCGTACCGAGCGGCGGTCGATCTGGCAGCGCTGGTGGTGCATATAGCCCATATCCACCAGTTTTTTCAGGTTATAGCTGACGTTGCTGCCCTGATAGTAGCCGCGGCTTTTCAACTCTCCGGCGGTGACTTCATTGTCACCGATGTTGAACAGCAGCAGCGCCTGCACGGCGTTGATGTCCAGTACGCCGACGCGTTCGAATTCATCCTTGATCACGTCCAGCAGCAGGCGGTGCAGCCGTTCGACCAGCCCGAGCGCATCGAGGTAGCTTTGCATAAATCCCGCCTCTGACGGGGGGATGGGGATGGGGTTTTGGATACTCATATTCAACTCCGACATTGCGATTGGGGCGGAAGCTGAAGATAAAAATAAAATATATCGTTAAACCGGACGGATGTCGGCGCGCGGGGGCCGACATCCACAGGGGAAACCGCGCCTAAAGCGGGTTTGCCGCCAGATGGGTCTGGATGTCCGCGATCAGCGCGGTAAAGGGTTCGGGCGCAGGTGTTTGCCCCGTAACCCATTGATAAAGGTCGTGATCATTCTCGCTTAGCATGTCGTCATAGAGCGACAATGCCGCGTCATCCATCGTCGCGAGACGGGTTGCGGCATAAGAAGGTAAAATGAGATCCATTTCCTTAATACCTCGCCGCATGGAGCGCATATGCAGACGTTTGACCTTGTGTTCGTGCAGCTCAGCCATGGGTGTTCCCTTTGAAAATCCGGCGTAGTTTCTTTTCGAGACGGCCCATTTGTTCGGCCCGTTTCAACAGATCGGCGCGCATGTCGCGCAGTTCGATCAATGCTTCTTTGATATTGGCGTCGGTGGCGGCTGTGTCATCGGGGGCGTCGATACCTTCGCCCTCGCCGTTGATCAGCCACATCATCGACACGCCCAAGACCCCGGCGAGCGTGGACAGGCGGTTGGCGCGGGGTTCGGACAGGTCGTCTTCCCAGCCGCGCAGGGTGGATTGCTTGATCCCCAACCGCTTGGCGAGCGCGGCTTGCGTCATATCCGCGTTCTCGCGCGCGGCGGCGACCCGGTCGCCAAAGGTTGCCACGTCGGATGCGTACCAGTCTTCGTTCTCGGCCATTGCGTCTCTCCTGTTTGGACCGATCTGGCTTGATCGGTGCGGGGGTGCGCCCTATGAGGGTGCTGCACACATATCAAACTGAGGCCGAAATGGAACTGCTGTCCAAGACCCTTGCGCGCGTAAAACCGTCGCCCACCATCGCCGTGACCCAAAAAGCAGCCGAGCTGAAGGCCGCAGGCAAGGATGTGATCGGGCTGGGTGCCGGAGAGCCGGATTTCGACACGCCGCAGAACATCAAGGACGCCGGTATCGCCGCGATCACCGCGGGCAAGACCAAATACACCGCCGTGGACGGCATCCCCGAGCTGAAGCAGGCGATTTGCGCCAAGTTCAAGCGCGACAACGGGCTGGACTATACGCCGTCTCAGGTCAGCGTCGGGACCGGTGGCAAGCAGATCCTGTACAACGCGCTGATGGCCACGATGAACCCCGGTGAAGAGGTCGTGATCCCCGCGCCCTATTGGGTCAGCTACCCCGATATGGTGCTGCTGGCGGGCGGCACGCCGGTGATTGCCCCCGCGACGCTGGAGAATGATTTCAAGCTGACCCCAGAGGCGTTGGAAGAGGCGATCACGCCCAACACGAAATGGTTCATCTTCAACTCGCCCTCGAACCCCACAGGCGCGGGCTATAGCTGGGATGAGCTGAAGGCGTTGACCGATGTGCTGATGCGTCACCCCCATGTCTGGGTGATGACCGACGATATGTATGAACATCTGGCCTATGATGATTTCAAATTCTGCACCCCCGCGCAGGTGGAGCCCGCGCTGTATGACCGCACGTTGACGGTCAACGGTGTGTCCAAAGCCTATGCCATGACCGGCTGGCGCATCGGCTATGCGGCGGGGCCGGAGAAGCTGATCGGCGCGATGCGCAAGGTACAGTCGCAATCCACGTCGAACCCCTGCACCGTCAGCCAGTGGGCGGCGGTGGAGGCGTTGAACGGCACGCAGGATTACATCGCCGAGAACAACAAGATGTTCACCCGCCGTCGCAATCTGGTGGTGGATATGCTGAGCGAGATCGACGGCATCGTCTGCCCCAAACCCGAGGGCGCGTTCTATGTCTATCCGTCCATCGCAGGGTTGATCGGCAAGACCACCCCGTCGGGCGTCACCATCACCGATGACGAGGTTTTCGCCACGGCGCTGCTGGAAGACACCGGTGTTGCCGTCGTCTTTGGCGCGGCCTTTGGCCTGAGCCCGAACTTCCGCATCAGCTATGCCACCTCGGACGAGGCGCTGAAAGAAGCCTGCACCCGTTTGCAGCAGTTCTGCGCCGCGCTGAGCTAAGCCAGACCGTAAAGGAGCCCCCATGGCGAGCGACCTGCCAGAGTATTACTTTCGCGTGCGCGAGAATGGCGCGGCGGTGTTTCGCGTGGATGCAGAGAACCGTCAGCGGCGGATCGAGATGGACCAGATCGCCGTTGTGAATATCCGCAACGGCGAAATCAAACCCCAAGGCGATCGCGTGCTGTCGGACGGCGATCTGGAACGTATCCGCCAGTGGATGACCGAGCGCGCACAGGTGCTGGCGCAACGTGACATCGACGATATTCACCGTGCGGTGGATTATCTGAACCTGACAACGCAGTGGGTGCAGTCAAAGGCTACGGACGACCAGCTTGATGCCGTCACGGACGCGCTGCTGTTGGCGATGCATGATCTGCGCAGCACGTTGGTACGCAAGAAGGCCGACCGGCTGCCCTAGGCGAAGCGGCTGCCGGTCAGGAGGTGGTGTTACGCGGCTGCGGGGTCCGTTGGCCCCAGACGTTTCAGCACGCTGCCCCAGAAGCGCGCGTTCAGCAGGATCGCCGCCACGCCAAGGCCAAAGACCAGCCCGAGCCAGACGCCTACGCCTTCTAGGTCAAAGACAAAGCCCATCAGATACGACGCGGGCATGCCCACGATCCAATAGCTGAAGCCCGCAAGGAGCATCGGCACTGTGGTGTCCTGCACTCCGCGTAGAATGCCCAAGGCCACGGCCTGCGCGCCATCGACAAGCTGGAACAGCGACGCCATCGCCAGCAGCCCCACCCCGATCACAAGGATCTGGTCGCGCGCGGGTTCGTCACGTTGCATGAACAGGTTGATCAGCGGTTCGGGCCACATCACGAAGACAAAGATCGTCAACACTGCGACCAGCGCCGACATCACCGTCGCGGTAATCGCGCCACGCGCGAGATGTGCGGGGTCGCGGCGGCCATAGGCATTGCCTGCGCGGATCGTGGCCACGTTGCTGATACCAAGGTGCACCATAAAGGTGATTGATGCCAGTTGCAGCGCGATGCCGTGGGCAGCCAGTGCCACAGTGCCCAGCCAACCCATCATGACGGCGCTGGCGGCAAAGAGCCCAACCTCGCTGAGCCCCGTGAACCCAATGGGCAGGCCAAGGCGGAAAACACGGGCCAACATCTCCCAATCGGGGCGCCAGAGGCGGACAAACATCTGGTGTTGCGGCATTTTCCAGAGCACGTAGATCACCACGGCGACCAGCGACACGCTGTGCGACGTGACAGAGGCGATGGCCGCACCGCGCACGCCAAGCTCTGGCGCGCCCCAGTTGCCGAAGATGAACGCATAATTGGCCAGCACATTCGCGACGCCCGCCAGCAGCGTGATCCAGAGCACGACCTGTGTGCGTTCCAGCGCGGCGAGGTAGCTTTTGAGCACCATGACCATCAGCGCGGGGAAGATGCCCCAAGCAGCGATGAACAGATAGCCGTCCACCATATCGGCCAGCGCCTGATCCTGCCCCATCAACGCCATGATCGGCCGCGACCAGATCATCAGCGGCAGCGCCAGCACGGCAAAGCCCATCGACAGCCACATGCCCATACGGGTGGCGCGGCGCAGGCCGACCTCGTCGCCTTCGGCGTCAAAGGCGGCGACCAGCGGCATCACGCCCCATGCAAAGCCCGATCCAAAGATCAGCAGCACGAAGAAATAGGTGCTGGCGAGGGTGACAGCGGCCAGCGCCTCTACGCTGTACCAACCCGCCATGACCGTATCGGAGACCCCGATCGCGATCTGCCCCAGATGCCCGCCTACAAGCGGAAGCCCCATCACGGTGATGGCTCGGGCGTGGCCCGGATATGTCATTTGCTGTGTCATGCGCCTTTCCTACGCCGCCCTGCCCGCAAGGGGAAGAGCCGATGACCTAGGGGAAGGCAGCGCGGCGGTCTGCGTGGTCGGGCGGGCTTGCACCCCGCGGCTGGCCGCGCCACAGTCGCGACAACGAAGTTGGGAGGATACCGCCTTGCACAACCGCATCGATCTGCTGCGCCCCGACGCGCCAGCGCTGGCGCAGCGTGGCCCCCATCCCGTCGGCGTGACCACCCTGACCGCCCCTGTGTCCGACACGCGCCAGTTGACGCTAGAGGTCTGGTATCCGGCGGCGAAAGGCACGGGTGCGGGGACGTCCTATGCCACCTTGCTGCGCGACGGTGTGACGCCGACTGTGTTGCACGGGTCGGCCTGCCGCGAGGCTTTTGTCGCCACGGGAATTTCTGCGCCGTTGATCGTGATCTCGCACGGGTATCCCGGGAACCGCTTTTTGCTGAGCCATCTGGCGGAATCCCTTGCGCGCCAAGGCTTTGTCGTGGCGGCACCGGATCACGCGGGCAGTACCTACGAGGATCAGCAGGCCTTCGGGGTGACGTTGCTGAACCGTCCGCTGGACCAGCGCGCGGTGATTGACGCGATGGAGGCGCTGACGGGCCCCTTGGGCGATCTGGTGGCGTGTCGCCGTGTCGGGCTGATCGGCTATTCCATGGGCGGTTACGGGGCGATGATCTTTGGCGGGGCCGGTCTGGCCGAGACGGCGTTGCAGCATCCCCGCGCGCCCGAGGGCGACAGCCTTGCGCGGCATCTTGCGGGGTCAAAGACCCACGCCGCCCTGCGCGACCCGCGGCTGTGCGCGATCATGCCCATCGGCCCTTGGGGCAACGGGCAGGCGATGTGGGATGCCGATGGGCTGGCGCAGATGGACACGCCACTGTTCATGATGGCCGGCACCGTCGACGATGTATCAGACTATGCCGCGATGCGCCGCCTCTTCACCGGGTGCGCCAGCGACCGCTATTTGTTGAGCTTTATCAACGCGGGCCATAATGCCGCCGCGCCGATCCCTGCCCCGCTGGAAAGCTGGGCGCATTCGGATCTGCTGGGGTGGGCACCGTTCCAGCACTATGCCGATCCGGTCTGGGACACGCTGCGTATGAACAATATCGCGCAACATTATGCGGCGGCCTTTATGGGGATGCATCTGCGCGGTGACGACACCGCAGGGATGCTGGACGGGGCTGACTGGCCCGGTTTCGCCCCGGGCTCCGCCGCAGGGCTGCGGCTGGAGCATTTGCCCGCCGGCCCCGCCCCGGACAAACCGAAAAGGAAGACGACATGACCGCCCATTGGACCGAAACCCGCCAGATCAACGGCAATCCTTTCTTTATCCGCCACTGGGGCAATGAGCGCGCGCCCAAGCTGCTGATGCTGCACGGCTTTCCCGAATATTCGGGCGCGTGGAACGATCTGGCCCCGCTGCTGGCCAAGCGGTTCCACTGCATTGCCCCCGACCAGCGCGGCTACGGGCAAAGCTGGCGACCCGCCGAGGTAGAGCAGTATAAGACATCGAAGCTGGTGGCGGATATGGCGGCGCTGATCGGGGACGAGCCCGTGATCCTGCTGGGCCATGACTGGGGGGCCTCTGTCGCCTATGCGCTGACCATCGGGCGGCCTGATCTGGTATCGAAACTGATCATCATGAACGGCGTCCACCCCGCCCCCTTCCAGCGCGAGCTTGCCAAGGGCGGCGCGCAGACCGATGCGTCGCAATACATCCACTTCCTGCGCCGTGACGGGTCAGAGGATATTCTGGCCGCGGATGATTTCGACAGGCTGTTGGGGCTGTTCTCGGCGCATATGGATATGAGCTGGCTAGAGGGCGAGACGTTGGCGGGCTACAAGGAAGCGTGGCGCGATGCGGCGGGGCTGCGCGGGATGGTGAACTGGTACCGCGCCTCTCCGCTGAAACTGGGGGCCGAGGGCGAGGCGATTGACGACGCGCTCAGCTTTGATCCGGCGCGGTTGCAGGTCCGCTGCCCGCATCTGCTGGTCTGGGGCACCGATGATACCGCGCTGCTGCCCGAGACGACCCGCGGGCTTGAGGACTACGCCCCCGACCTGACCCGCG
>NZ_DGMH01000008.1:26651-38165 GCF_002388305.1 Sulfitobacter sp. UBA4523 | reverse complement strand
GGCATGGATATGAATTCCGTTGCCCATATCCTGCGCGTGATTGCCGCCTTCCGGGCCAAAATCGCCGCCCACCCCGACAAATACATGCAGATCGAATGCTTTGATGATCTGGCAATTGCCAAATCAAAGGGCTTGCTGGGGGTTGGTTTCGACCTTGAAGGCTCGGTCATGTTGCAGGACATGCCCGAAATGGTCCCGGTCTTTGCCAAACTGGGCGTAAAGCAGATCCACTTTGCCTATAACCGCAACAATTCGGTGGCAGGCGGTTGTCATGATGATGATATTCCGCTGACCGCGCTGGGCCATGCAATGGTCCGGGCTGTTAATAACGGCGGCATGATCATGGATTGCTCCCACACGGGCCGTCAAAGCAGCCTTGATATCATGAAGGCATCGACCAAGCCGGTCGTCTTCAGCCACGCCAACCCTAAGGTGCTTGGCGGGCATGAACGCTGCATTGATGATGAACAGATCAAGGCCTGCGCCGATACCGGCGGGGTGATCGGCATTTGCGGCTTCCAGCGCTTCATCAAATCACCCAACGCCCCCGAAGTCCCCGACATGATCCGCCATATCGACTATGCGGTAAAACTGGTCGGCGTGGACCATGTCGGCATCGGCCTTGATACGATGCCCAGTGTCGCGGGCACCAACGACTTCCCCGATGGTGTTGACCGCGCCTATTACTGGCCTGCCGAACGCGGCTATGGCCCTAATGCAGGCGGTGCCGCCGTATTCGATCCAAAAAAGCTCCCCGCCCTTGCCGACGCCCTGATCGCCGGGGGCTACAAACCCGACGCCGTTGACAAGATCATGGGTGAAAACTTTATCCGCGTGGCAAAGGAATGCTGGACGGCCTGACCCGCCCAGCCCATTGCCCTGCCCCGTTGCCTTGTCGCTTTCTCTACGGCAAATGTTTGCGTCGGCCACGTTGCTGATGGTAGGATAAAGTAGGATCAAAAGACGAAAGATCACCTTATGATCAAAAAGAGCATCACCGTCACCGAAACGCAGGAAGCCTGGATTCAGGCCCAGCTTTCGACTGGCCAATACGCATCCGACAGCGAGGTCGTGCGCGAAGCCTTGCGTGAAAAACAGATGCGCATGGCAGAAATCGAACGCATCCGCAATGCCTTGAACGCCGCCGAGGAAAGCGGTTTTTCCTCAATGGATAAAGAAGATATACGCGCGAGCGTCAAGGCGGACATGAAGCTCAAATGACCGCGTATCGTCTTAGCAAACTCGCAGAAGACGATATCAGACGCTTGTATCGATACGGCATTGAAACTTTCGGGCAGCGACACGCGGACATTTATTTTGACGCACTGTTTGAACAGTTCGACAAAATCGCGCGGTCGCCCGCCATTTATCAGGCTGTCGATGATATCCACCCCGGATATCGTCGCTGTGTTTTTGCCGCACACACCATTTATTACCGCATGGACGGCAATATCCCTTTGATCATGCGCATTCTGGGTCGTGAAAACCCAGATTTATCGGCGGTATAACGACGCCCCATTTCCACGCGTCATTCCCGCGAAAGCGGGAATCCAGACTTGACGCAACGACGGTTTCCGGCTCGGGACCTCGCACAGTCCGGAAACCCGAATTTGCCTCTTTAAACCGCAACCTCATCCTTGCGCACCGGGCGCGGGCGGCCTTCGGCGTCAATCGCGACAAAGGTAAAGGTTGCCTCGGTCACCTTGATGCGCGGCGGCTGGTTTTTGCGCAGCACCCAGCTTTCAAGATGCAGCACCATCGATGTATTGCCGATCCGTTCGATATCGCCATACACGCACACCACATCCCCGACATAGACCGGACGATGGAACGTCATGCCGTCAACCGCGACCGTGGCAACGCGTCCCTCGGCGATCTGGCTTGCCATCACCCCGCCCGCGATATCCATCTGCGACATCAGCCAGCCGCCGAAAATATCACCGCTCGGGTTGGTGTCGGCAGGCATGGCAAGGGTTCGGGTGCACATGTCGCCTCGCGGCATGGTGTTGTCGGTACCATGTGTGGTCTCACTCTCATTTGCCATCGGGCTTACTCCTGTCTGGGCGCGCCATTCACGCGGGCCGATATTTTTATTGGACCTGACGGTCTCGGTTTTCACGACAAGTCTGGCACCGTTTTCTGCGCTGCCACAACGAAATTATGATCTCTGGCAAGACCACTGCTTGCATTCACGCCCAAAAAACATTTTTATGGGTCGCATCTGAAAACATATGATACTCGTTAAGCCTAAAGGCATCCAACCCCGTAAAATCAATCAACAGATATGCGTCGTTGGACCTTGTTTTAACATAATAAAGAAGTTGCGTTCCGGGGCATGACCGACCTTTTCGAAGATTCAAACCAATCGACCACAAACGCCTATTCCGCCAAGGATATCGAAGTTCTCGAAGGCCTGGAGCCTGTGCGCCGCCGTCCCGGTATGTATATCGGGGGCACGGACGATGCCGCACTGCATCACCTGGTTGCCGAAATCCTCGATAACTCGATGGACGAGGCCGTCGCGGGCCATGCCACCTGGATTGAACTGGAACTGCATGAAAACGGCCATGTCACCGTGCGTGACAACGGGCGCGGCATCCCCACCGATCCGCACCCCAAGGACCCCAGCAAATCGGCGCTGGAGATCATCTTTTGCACGCTGAACGCGGGCGGCAAATTCTCGGGCGATTCGTACGAGACTTCGGGCGGTCTGCACGGCGTCGGGTCGTCCGTGGTCAACGCGCTGTCGGATCACCTGCGGGTCGAGGTCGCGCGCAACCGCGAGCTGTTCGCGATGGAGTTTTCGCGCGGCATCCCCCAAGGCAAGCTTGAGAAAATCGGCGCGGCCCCGAACCGGCGCGGCACGGCTGTCACCTTCCACCCCGATGCAGAGATTTTTGGCCCGCTCAAGCTCAAGCCCGCGCGGCTGTTCGCGATGGCGCGGTCCAAGGCCTATCTGTTTTCCGGCGTCGAAATCCGCTGGAAATGCGGCCAGCAGGACGGCGACACCCCACAAGAGGCGACGTTCCACTTCCCCGGCGGCCTGTCGGACTATCTGAACGAAACGCTGAAAGGGTCGACAACCTACGCCGAGCATCCCTTTGGCGGCACCGTCGACTTCCGCGAGAAGTTCAACGCACCGGGCAAGGTCGAATGGGCGATCAACTGGACGCCGTCGCGCGATGGCTTCATCCAGTCCTATTGTAACACCATCCCCACCCCCGAAGGCGGCACCCACGAGGCGGGCTTCTGGTCCGCGATCCTGAAAGGTGTCAAAGCCTATGGCGAACTGGTCGGCAACAAGAAGGCCGGCACCATCACCCGCGACGATCTGATCACCGGTGGCTGTGCGCTGGTGTCCTGCTTTATCCGCGAGCCTGAATTCGTTGGCCAGACCAAGGACCGTCTGGCGACGGTGGACGCGCAGCGCATGGTGGAAAACGCCGTGCGCGACCACTTTGACAACTGGCTGGCGGCGGATACCAAAAGCGCGGGTGCGATCCTTGATTTCCTTGTACTGCGCGCCGAAGAACGCCTGCGCCGCCGTCAGGAAAAAGAGACCGCGCGCAAGACCGCCACGAAAAAGCTGCGCCTGCCCGGCAAGCTGACCGACTGTACCTCAAAAACACGCGAAGGCACCGAGCTGTTCATCGTGGAGGGCGATTCCGCCGGTGGGTCCGGCAAGGGCGCGCGCAACCGGAACACGCAAGCCTTGCTGCCGCTGAAGGGCAAGATCCTTAACGTGTTGGGGGCCGCGTCGAGCAAGCTGAACACCAATGCCGAGATCAACGATCTATGCGAGGCGCTTGGCGTCGGGATGGGCACGAAGTTCAACCTTGATGACCTGCGCTATGACAAGATCATCATCATGACCGATGCGGATGTCGACGGGGCCCATATCGCGGCGCTGCTGATGACGTTCTTCTACACCCAGATGCGCCCGATGATCGACGCCGGGCACCTCTACCTCGCCTGTCCGCCGCTTTACCGCCTGACCCAAGGGGCCAAGCGCGTCTATGTGGCGGATGATGCGGAAAAGGACATGTGGCTTGAGCAAGGCCTGGGCGGCAAAGGCAAGATCGATCTGCAACGGTTCAAGGGTCTGGGCGAAATGGACGCGAAAGACCTGAAAGAGACCACGATGGACCCCACCACCCGCAAGCTGATCCGCGTCACCGTCGACGAAGACATGCCCGGAGAGACCGGCGATCTGGTCGAGCGTCTGATGGGGAAGAAACCAGAGCTGCGCTACCAGTATATTCAGGAGAACGCCCAGTTTGTGGAGGAACTGGATGTTTGATTGGGGGGGATACCCTTCCATTTCGGAACTTGATCCGAAATGGAAGGGTAAGGGGTTATGCAGCGGCTTTCAAAACGCCTGATAGCTGCTGCTGTTCATTTGAACCAAACATTTCTGACTTCTTGAGTTCCGTGAGCCCAACTTTTTTAATTGCGCTCAGAAAAGCCTTGTAACTATCTTGTTCCCGTAGGCTGCAAGCCATAACAACTCTCCCGTACATAAAAAACTAACTCGGCATACTATGTGTCAGTTAGCAATTTGCTAACAAATAGCCATGATCCAACCATTTTGATATCCGAAAAGTGACCAAATTTAGTCATTTCCTCTGAAAAATTGCGGAACAAATCCAGATCAACTGGACTTCGGAAGTGGATTTTGACGTGCGGGCATACCAAGTCTCGATCACTTAAAGCCAAAACTGATTCGAATATTGAAGCTAGCAGGCGTGCATAATCATCGGCGCTATAGCTCCCTAAGTCATACTTCGGAGCAAGGATTAGGTTTCTAACACGCAAAACTCGACCGCTGAAGCGCGGAATGAATGCGCGGTTCACAAAGCACACAGCGTGGTGCTCCCCTGCAGCATCTACATGGGCATATACGCCGTTCCATCGTTCACCTGAACAAATCTCAATCTGTTCCCCTAAGAGCGGAATAGTAGCTGGCATATATGAAGAAAAATCTTCATCGAAATCGTGACACTGTTTTGCCCACTCCTCTAACAGATGTGCCCATGATCCGTCGTCGTGTAGAAGTTGCTTCATTCTTAACCTTTCCCAAAAGCGCTCAATCTATGCGGAAACAGCGTAAGCACAAAACACAACTTAAGCGATAACTCCCCGTGGCTTTAATTGAAATCCGCATTCTTTTCTTTGACAAAGTGCGTCTACGATCACTTGTTGCTCGTCCAATAAATGGTCTAATTGACAAATCTTACTCGACGGTTAACGACGAATTCATGCCCCCTCGATGTTGACGCATCCCTCCAGCCTCAAACTGTCCCCCGGACAGTTTGCAAGACGGCCTCCGCCCCAGGGTCAGGCGCGGCCCTTAACATCTGTTCCGCAGGATATCTGCTCCGCCCGTTCGCCCCTGAAACCTTCCCCCGGAAGATTTCAACACGGGCCTCACGTCAAAAATACCGCTTGATCCGCACTGCGCTTTCACTCAACGTTTCGGCATGATCCGAGCCTTCATCCTCCTCATGTTTCTGGCCTCTTGCGGGCGGCCGTTGACCCAGAATGAGCTGCTGTTCGCGGGCGACATCATGGGGGATACGCTCAATTACCCCAAGGTGCGGCTGCATGACGGGTCGCCCTCGCGCGGGGTGACGATGACGCGCAAGGCGCGGCCGCGCACGACCTGTCGCGAGCGTATCCTGCCGCCCGAAAAGGTCGGCGAGGTGATCACCACCAAGCCCGCTGCCGTGGCGCTCTGGAATGCGGTGCTGTTTGACGAAGACTGGTATCTGGACGATTACCTGCCCGACTATCCCGACCGGATCGGGCTGATCGCGGCGATGATCTTTGCCCATGAGCTGACCCATATCTGGCAGTGGCAGAACCGCAAGACGACGGGCTATTCGCCGCTGCGTGCAGCGTTTGAACATGGCGGCGGGGCGGACCCGTATCTCTTTGATCTAGAGAGCGACCCGAAGTTTCTCGATTTTGCCTTTGAACAACAAGGCTCTATCGTCGAGGAATTCGTCTGCTGTCGTGCGTTGGACCCGCAGGCACCGCGCACCAAAAGGCTGCATGCGCTGATCTCGCAAGAGATGCCCGTAGCACCCCTGCCCCAAAGCCGGCCCTATGCGGTGCGGATGCCCTGGGACGGGGTCGAGGTGAACGGGATCTGTAGTTAACGCTGGATGCTTTCAAGATAGACCAGCAGCCCCGCCAGCACCCGTGGTGTGGGCGTCAACTGGCCATCCAGATCGACAGGCACCAGATCCAGCGCCATGCCCTCGCCAAACTGCGGCATCACCCGTTGCAGGTGGCTGTCTGTGGCATCGCCCGCCGGGTCGCCGTAGATATAGGCCAGCGTTTTGGTCTGCGGAAACCGCCCGCCATTGTCGCGCGCCAGGAGGGTCAGGTCGCGGGGCTGCGGGCGAAGGCCCTTGGCCGCGGCACCGGCCCCTTGGGCGTTCAGCCCGTGGCATTGCACACAGTTTTCGGCAAAAAATGCCGCCCCTTCCGCGCGGTCGGGGGCGTCGGGCGGGGTCTGTGCGGGCATACAGGCGGCCAGCCCCAAAAACAGCGGCACGCCGAGGGCGATTGTGGTTTTCATCATATGATCCTCCGGTAGGTCACGGGGATGCTTGCCCTTGGCGGGGGTCTTCGCCATGATCTGGATCAAGAAACGGGAAAGATTAGGATTACTCATGGCGCATTATGCAGTTGTGATGCTTTTGGCCGGGGTTGGCATTCCCGTTCTGGCCGCGTTGAACGCAGGGCTTGGCAGCCGGATCGGATCCCCCGCAGCAGCGGCTACGGTGCTGTTTGTGGTGGCTTTTTCTGTCAGCTTGCTGGTCGCGATGCTGGTGGGGCGGCAAGGGTTTGCGCAGATCCCCGCGGCCCCGAAGCATCTGCTGCTTGCCGGATTTCTGGTAGCCTTCTACATCCTGTCGATCACCTTTATCGCGCCGCATTTCGGCGTCGGCAACGCGGTGTTCTTTGTTCTGGTGGGCCAGCTTTTCAGCGCCGCGGCGATTGACCACTTCGGGCTGTTCGGCGCGCAGGTGGCGCCCTTGGGGGCCGCGCGGGCCGCTGGCATCGCCTTAATGTGTGCCGGTGTCTGGTTGACCCAGCAAGCCTAAGAACGATCACGCCGCGTCTTGTAGCGGGTTGGTCAGCACAAAGAGGATTTCATCCTCCGCCAAGGGGTTTTCGACCCCCGGCAGGGTGATGGTAAGCCCTGTGCTGAGCGTGACCGTCAACTCTCCATCCGCGACGGTCTGATCGGTGACAGAGGCGTTTTCATCGTCGGTTTCGACAATCAGCGCATCGGTGCCCGCGTCATAATCGGTGACCGTGATCCCGCCTGTGGCACCGTAGATCGCGGTGAAACTGTCCGCGCCCGTGCCCCCGATGCCGGTGTCATTCGCGCCCAATCGCAGGCTGTCGTCACCGTCTTCGCCGATCAGCTCGTCCGCGATCCCGTCGTCGCTGCCATCCTGGGCGTTGACCCCGCCCGAAAGCGTGTCATTGCCCTGCCCGCCAAACAGGATGTCGCGCCCGTCGGTGCCTTGCAATGTATCATCCCCCGCCGTGCCGGTTTGCGACTGTGTGTCATCCTCGGACGGTTGCGCGGTGTCGTCGATCGTCTCGACCGCTGGATCCTCCGCAGTCGGCGTGTCGGTTGGCGCGTCGGCTTCAGGCTCTGCCGGGGCGGGGGTCAGCGCATCGTCCATGCCCGCGCCCGTGGTCGTCCCCATATCGGGCATGCCGATGGGGACTTCTTCGTCCTCGGGCTCATCCTCCGTATCCTCGCCAAACGGGTCGAACACGGCCAGCATGGGGCCGAAAGCGGCAAAGAGCATGACGAGCAAAGGTGACATGGCAGCATCCTGTTTTGACACAGTTTGCCCCCTGCTCGTGGCGCCCGTTGGGTCTGGGCAAGGATAAATTAAGGCAGCCGCCTTAAAGCGCGACGAGCTGCCCTGCCTCAAGCCGGATCTGGCGGTCCATCCGCGCGGCAAGCTCAAGGTTATGGGTCGCGATCACCGCCGACAGCCCTGTGCCCCGCACCAGCGTCATCAGCGCGGCAAAGACCTGATCCGAGGTGGTTGGATCAAGGTTGCCTGTGGGCTCATCCGCCAGCAGCAGCCGTGGCGCATTGGCCAGCGCACGGCAGAAAGCGACCCTTTGCTGTTCACCCCCCGACAGCGCCGCCGGGCGGTGGTCGGCGCGGTGGCCGATGCCAACCTCGTCCAGCAAGGACAGCGCGCGGGTCTGCGCCTCGGACTGCGAGACACCGTTCGCCAGCTGCGGCAACACGATGTTTTCCAACGCGGAAAATTCAGGCAGCAGGTGGTGGAACTGGTAGATAAAGCCCACATCGCGCCGCCGCACGCCAGTGCGTTTGCGATCGGACTGCCCTGTCATATCGGTGCCGCCGATTTCAACCGTGCCGGTGTCGGGCGTGTCGAGCAGACCCGCGATATGCAGCAGCGTCGACTTTCCCGCGCCAGAGGGAGCGACCAGTGCGACGACCTCTCCGGCGGCGACGGTCAGGTCGATGCCGCGCAGCACGTTGACTTCGTTCGGTTGGCCGGGGTTGTAGGATTTGCCAATCCCCGAGAGCCGCAAAACAGGATCATTCATAGCGCAGCGCCTCGACTGGGTTCATGCGCGCGGCACGGCGCGCGGGGAAGATGGTGACGACGAAGGACAGGCCAAGCGACAGGCCGATGGCCGACATCACGTCAGCGAATTGCAGTTTGGCGGGCAGGAAGTAGATGCCGCGGATCGACGGATCCCATGCGTTGCCGCCCGAGATGTAGTTCACGACGGCAAAAATCTGATCGACATAGAGCGCGAAGAGACAGCCAAGGATCACCCCCATCGCGGTCCCGATGATGCCCGTGAAGGCCCCGCAGATGAAGAACACGCGCAGGATCGACCCTTCGCTTAGGCCCATGGTGCGCAGGATCCCGATATCGCGCCCCTTGTTCTTGACCAGCATGATCAGGCCCGAGACGATATTCATCGCCGCGATCAAGACAAGGATGCTGAGGATCACGAACATCACGCGGTCCTCGATATCCAGCGCGCTTAAAAACGAGCCCGACGCATCGCGCCATGTCCAGATCAGGCCGCGTTCCCCCGCGGCGGATAGCAGCGGCACGGTCAGATCATCCACGCTATCGGGGTTTTCGACCATCACCTCAAGCTCATCGGCGACGCCTTCGCGGTTGAAGAAGGATTGCGCCTCGGCCAGGGGCAGATAGGCGCGGGTGCGGTCGATGTCATAGCGCCCGGCCGAGAAGATATAGGTCACCTCGTAGCCATTCACGCGGGGGGAGGTGCCAAAGGCGGTTTTCACCCCGTTCGGCGAGATGATCTTGATCGTGTCGCCCAAGCCGACCCGCAGCGCCTGTGCCACGCCGGACCCGATGGCGATGCCCTGTTCGAAATCGGCCAGATCGCCGTCGGCGGTTTCGGGGTTGGCGATGCGCGGGATATTGGCCAGATCGGCGGCCTCAATGCCGAAAATCTCGATCCCCGCGTTGGCCTGCCCTTTGTTGGCCATCACCTGACCGCGCACCAAAGGGGCCACCTGCGTCACGCCCGGCACCTGGGCCACACGCGCGGCCATCTCGGTGTAATCGGGTATCCCCGTCTGGGACACGCCGTTCTCATCCACCGACGCCATATTATACACGGTCACATGGGCATTGGCCCCTAGGATCGTATCGACGAATTCAGCCCGAAAGCCCGACCGCACGGCAAGGGTCGCGATCAGGGCAAAAACCGCCAGCGTGATCCCGATCAGGCTGATCCAGGTCATCACGCTCACGCCGCCTTCGGCGCGACGCGCACGCAGATAGCGCCAGGCGATCATCCATTCAAAAGGGGCGAAGGGCGGTGTCGAGGATACTGGTTTGGCCAAGGGATGGTTCCGATCTGGGATCAATCGCGCGCAACCTCGCGGTTTCGGCGCATCGGGTCAAGCGAGGAGTGGTCGCGCGGCAGCTTGTACCGCAGGTAAAGCTGCGCGTGTCAGCGGCCCTGCGCCGGTATGCGGGAACCGCGCCGCCGGAACGGGGCGCGTAACAGTCGCAGCAGCACCCCCAGCCCCAAGCCGCCCGCGACAAAGCCCGCGCCAGCAAACACCACCCCGGCAAAGTTCAACGGTACGGCGGGCTGAAACGCCTGCCACGCCGCCCCCGCGATCTGCGGGTCCGACATCTGCGGCAGGTGGTAGGCGCGCATGAAAGGCCCCTGCCCCTGCAGTCGGGTCAGGGCGGTTTGCAATGTCTCGTAGCGGGTAAAGGTCGCGGCCATATCGGCGCGGCGACGCTCCATAAACGCGGTGCCGGTCATCTGCGCCAAGGCATCGCTGCGCGACAGGCCGACCGCTTGGGCGCTGGCATCGAAATCGGCAACGACCTCGTGCAGCGCATCGACCGCCCCGCCCAACCGTTGCAGATATTGCTGCGAGTATTCGGGGAATTGCGAGGTCACCGCCGCGCCCGCCACACCGCCAGCAAGGGTCAGCGCCCGCAGGATCATGAAACGCCCCAAAGGTCCGTTGTGCAGCGCTTCATGATCCGCCCCCCGTTTTTCAAGGCCCCACGTTCCAAGGCCCGTCGTTAAAGATTAAGCGATACCGCGATAAATCCCGGCGATCTTTTCGACCGCGGCCTCGGGCGTCATCTCTTCGCTTTCGCCGCTGCGGCGCGAGGTCAGCTCGACCACACCGTTTTTCAGTCCCCGCGGCCCGACGGTGATCCGCCATGGCAGACCGATCAGGTCCATCGTCGCGAACTTGCCACCCGCGCGTTCCTTGGTGTCGTCATATAGCGGGTCCAGACCCAGAGCCTGCAGGCTGGCATACAGCGCGTCACAGGCCGCATCCGCCTGTTCGTCGCCCTGCTTGAGGTTCACAATCCCCACATGGAACGGCGTCACGCCCTCGGGCCAAATGATGCCCTTGTCGTCATGCGATGCCTCGATGATCGCGCCCAGCAGACGGCTGACACCGATGCCGTGCGACCCCATGTGCACCGGCACAGGCTTGCCATCAGGCCCCTGTACGGTCGCCCCCATCGGTTCGGAATATTTCGTCCCGAAATAGAAGATCTGCCCCACTTCGATCCCGCGCGCGCTGCGCTGGCGTTCGGCGGGGACTTCGGCAAAGAGCGCTTCGTCATGGGTCTCGTCCGTGCGGGCATAGCGCGAGGTGAACTCCTCCATCACGGCCTGACACTGGTCGACGGAATCATAGTCGATCTCGCGGTCGCCGAACTTCAGCTCGGTGATCTGGCTGTCATAGAACACCTCGGATTCGCCGGTTTCCGCCAGCACGAGGAATTCATGCGTGTCGTCGCCGCCGATCGGGCCGGAATCCGCACGCATCGGGATCGCCTGGAGCCCCATGCGTTCATAGCTGCGCAGATAGGTCACCAGATGGCGGTTATAGGCGTGCAGCGCATCTTCTTTCGTCAGATCAAAGGTATAGCCGTCCTTCATCAGGAACTCGCGGCCCCGCAT
>NZ_DGMH01000008.1:24500-26536 GCF_002388305.1 Sulfitobacter sp. UBA4523 | reverse complement strand
ACCTCGTCGCGGAATTTCCACTGGATGTGGTACAGCGTCATCGGCAGGTCCTTGTACGACCCGACGTGGCTGCGGAAGATATCGGTGATCATTTCCTCGTTCGTGGGACCATACAGCATGTCACGGTCCTGACGGTCCTTGATGCGCAGCATCTCGGGGCCATAGGCGTCAAAGCGGCCGGATTCCTTCCACAGGTCCGCCGATTGCAGCGTCGGCATCAGCATCGGGATGTGGCCCGCACGCTGCTGTTCTTCGTGCACGATGGTTTCGATCTTGCGCAGCACCTTGAAGCCAAGCGGCAGCCACGAATAGATCCCCGCCGCCGATTGCTTGATCATGCCCGCCCGCAGCATCAACCGGTGGCTGACAATCTGCGCCTCAGAGGGGTTTTCCTTGAGCACAGGCAAAAAATAACGGGACAGACGCATGATGATCCTCTCAGAGTGAATTGGCACCTGACTATGATAATCCCCGCGCCGAGACAATCACGAAGAGACGGGGCACCAACAGCAGGCACCAAGAAGCGAGCACCAACAGCGGGGCACCAGGTCGCGCGTCCCGCAACCGATTGACCCTCGGCGCACAGACGCGTTTGTTGTCAGCGGCACAAAACAAAAAGGACGCCCCATGACCATGATCCTAGAGCCCGCGCGCGAAACCCCTGTGATCCACGAGACCGGCGTGCTGGTGATCGGCTCCGGCCCCGGTGGTCTGGCCGCGGCCCTTGCCGCCGCCCGCGCCGGGGCAGAGGTGACGCTGCTCGACCGGTTCGGCTGCTTTGGCGGCAATATCACCGTGGTCGGGGTCGAAGGCTTTGCCTGGTACCGCCATGAACAGACGATAGAGGCCGGCGGCATTGGCTGGGAATTCGAGGAACGCGCCAAGGCGATGGGGGCTGCCAGTCCTGAATCCCAATCGCTCAGCTACGAGTTGGACAGCGAGGGGTTCAAACTTGTCGCCGACCGGCTGGTGACCGAAGCAGGCATCCACCCGATGCTGCACCGCCAGTTCGTAGCCCCCATCATGGAAGGCGACACGATCCGGGGTGTCATCGTCGAATCAAAAGCGGGCCGCGAGGCGATCCTCGCCAAAATCGTGATCGATGCCACGGGCGACGCCGATGTCGCCCACCGTGCCGGTGCCCCGACCTACAAGACCCCGGTCGAGGAGATGCAGGCCGCCTCGGTCATGTTCCACATCGCGGGCGTCGACAAGGCGGCCTTCATGGCGGGGGTCAAGGCCGACCCGCAGACTTACGCCAATTGGTCCACAGGCGAATGGGTGGTCGAAACCGATGGCAAGGAAGACGCGATGTTCTCTCCGTTTCTGGCCAAACCCTTTGCCCAGGCCATCCGCGACGGGCGTATGCCCGCCAACCTCAATACCATCGGGGGCACATGGGGCGCTGTGCATGACAGTGGCGAGATGACCTATATGAACCTGATCCACCTTGCGGAATGCGACGGCACCGACCCCGACAGCATGACCCGCTTCGAGATCGAGGGCCGCGCGCAGGCGATGCATGCGATTGACGCGCTCAAGGCCTATACGCCGGGCTGCGAGACCGCGCGGCTGCGCAATTTCGGCATGAGCATCGGCATCCGCGATACGCGCAAGATCGACGCGGTTTACAACATGACCGAAACCGACGTGCGCCAGCAGGCCCGATTTGACGACAGTATCGGCATCTACCCCGAGTTCATCGACGGCTACGGCGTGTTGATCATCCCCACCACGGGACGCTACATGCATATCCCCTACCGTGCGATGCTGCCCAAAGGGGTGAAGAATCTGCTCGTCGCGGGCCGCGCCATCGGCGGCGATAAAATCGCCCATGCCGCCACGCGCAACATGGCGTGTTGCACGGTGGCGGGCCAAGGCGCGGGCGTCGCGGCGGCCATCGCGCTGGCTTCGGGCTGCCCGCTGGACGCCGTGCCGCTGGAGCGCGTGCAAAAAACCCTGCAAGATCAGGGCGTCCGCCTGCATTGACCGCGCCACGCCCGCTTCCAAATGGCTTTAAATCCTCGCCGAAGGCA
>NZ_DGMH01000008.1:7036-24349 GCF_002388305.1 Sulfitobacter sp. UBA4523 | reverse complement strand
GGCGGGTGCTGCCGATCCATTTCACCACGGGCCTTGAAAAATCGCCCCCGTTGCGCAATGTCGACCGAAACCAGAATGCGAGGATGCGGCATGGGCCTGCCTATCAGAGATCAGATGAAATACTGGGGTGTCGCGGGGGCGCTTTTTCTGGTGTTCCTGTGGTTCACAGGTGACGTGCTGCTGCCGTTTCTGATCGGGGCGGCGATTGCCTATTTCCTGGATCCCGTGGCCGACCGGCTCGAAGCCATGGGGCTGAGCCGCGCGATGGCCACGATGGTGATCACGCTTGTCGCCTTGCTGATCTTTGTGCTGATGGCGCTGCTGGTGATCCCGACCTTGATCAATCAGGCCATCAACCTGTTCGAGGTCGCCCCCGAGCTGACCCGCAATTTCACCAATTTCCTGACCGAACGTTTCCCCGCCCTGCTGGACGAAGGATCGACCCTGCGCAGCTCGATCAACTCTATCGGGTCGACCATTCAGGAACGCGGCGGCGAGGTGCTGAACACGGCGATCTCCTCGGCGGCGTCGCTGTTGAACGTGATGGTGCTGTTTGTGATCGTGCCGGTGGTTGCCGTCTATCTGCTGCTGGACTGGGACCGTATGGTCGCCCAGATCGACCGCTTGCTGCCGCGCGACCACGCGCCGGTGATCCGTCGCCTTGCGCGTGACATCGACCGCACGCTGGCGGGGTTCATCCGCGGCATGGGCACCGTCTGCCTGATTTTAGGGGCCTATTATGCCATCGCGCTGATGCTGGTGGGGCTGCAATTCGGCCTTGTGGTGGGCTTTATCGCGGGTCTGGTCACCTTCATCCCCTATCTCGGCGCGGTTCTGGGCGGTGCCTTGGCCATCGGTCTGGCGCTGTTCCAGTTCTGGGGGGATTGGTTCTCGATCGGGATGGTGGCGGGCATCTTCGTGCTCGGCCAGATGATTGAAGGCAACTTCCTCACCCCCAAGCTGGTGGGCAATTCGGTCGGGCTGCATCCGGTCTGGCTGATCCTGGCGCTGTCTGTCTTTGGCTCTTTGTTCGGCTTTGTCGGCATGCTAGCCGCCGTGCCGATTGCCGCCGCCCTTGGCGTGATTGCACGCTTCGCGACCGAGCAATACGTCGAAAGCTCGCTATATCAGGGCACGCAGCGCAAGACCTTGGACGAAACGGCGGACTGACACGATGGCACAACAGCTTGGACTTGACCTTCCCAGCCGCCCCGCACTGGGACGGGACGACTTTTTCGTCGCCCCGTCCAACGCGATTGCCGTGGCCATGATCGAGGGCTGGCAGGCCTGGGCGGGGCGCAAGATGGTGCTGACCGGCCCGCCCGGATCAGGCAAGACCCATCTGGCGCATGTCTGGGCCAATCTGTCCGGCGCAGGTATCATCGACGCGCGCGACATTGCCACAGGCGATATCCCCGCGCTGGCCCAAGGCCCGCTGGCGGTCGAGAACGTGCCCGACATCGCGGGCGACAATGCGGCCGAGACGCATCTTTTCCACCTGCACAATCTGGTGCTGGCCGAAGGCCATAGCCTGCTGCTGACCGGCACCCCGGCGGTGCCCCAATGGGGGCTGCATCTGCCTGACCTGACGAGCCGTATGCGCGCGGCGACGGCGGCCGCACTTGAAGCGCCCGATGACAGCCTGCTCACGGCCGTCATGGCCAAGCTGCTGGCCGACCGCCAGCTGACCCCCAAACCCGACGTGATCCCCTATCTGTTGCTGCGCATGGACCGGTCTTTCGCAGCTGCGGGTGATCTGGTCGCGGCCCTGGATGCCGCCAGTCTGGCGCAACAAAAACCGGTGACACGAGCGCTGGCCGCACAAGTGCTGGACAATGGGTTTAACGCCGCGCGATAATCTTCTCAGATTTCGTCACAAACCCATTACAATGCAACGCCATAAGGCCGTCATGACAAACGCTGACTTTCTCGAATCCGCCTTCGTGCCGCCGCAGGATATGCCCGATCTGGACATCACCGGCCCCGGTCGTTTCTATAACCGCGAGCTCAGCTGGCTCGGGTTCAACTGGCGTGTTCTCGAAGAGGCCAAGAACCCCCGCGTGCCGCTGCTGGAACGCCTGCGCTTCCTGTCGATCTCGGCAGGCAACCTCGACGAATTCTATACCGTGCGTGTTGCGGGCCTGCGCGAGCTTGCCCAGGCGGGCAACACCACCCCGGCCAGCGACGGGCTGACCCCTGCCCAGCAACTGGTGCTGATCAACGAAGACGCGCGCAAGCTGATGACCGAACAACAGCGCGTGCTGGTCGATCTGATGTCAGAGATGGACGACCAGAACATCATGCTCGAACGCGCCGCTGATCTGGACGCGGCCGATCTGGCCTATCTTGACGATGTATTCCTGCACCGTGTCTTTGCGGTTCTGACCCCGCTGGCGATTGACCCCGCGCACCCCTTCCCCTTCATCCCCAACACCGGCTACGCCTTGGCGCTTCAACTGGAACGCACCAGCGACAAGCGCCCCCTTCAGGCGCTGCTGCCGATCCCGGCGCAGATCGACCGTTTCGTCGCCCTGCCCGCCGCCGAAGGCTCGCTTCGGTTCCTGCCGCTCGAAGATCTGCTGGTGCTCAAGGTGCCGGGGCTGTTTCCGGGCTACAAGCTCAAGGCGCATTTCGAATTCCGCGTGCTGCGTGACAGCGACCTTGAGGTCGAGGAAGAGGCCGAGGACCTGGTGCGCGAATTCGAGGTCGCCCTGAAACGCCGCCGCCGCGGCGAGGTCGTGCGCCTGACCCATTCCGCCGGAGCCCCCGAAAAGCTGAAATCCGTGGTCATGGCCGAACTTGGCGTGCGCCCGCAGGATGTGATCGAACTGGACGGGATGATCGGCATCAACGACCTGTCCGAACTGGTGACCGATAGCCGCCCCGATCTGCTCTGGCCGCAATTCACCCCGCGCATCCCCGAACGCGTGACCGATCACGAAGGCGATATGTTCGCCGCGATCCGGTCCAAGGACATGCTGCTGCACCACCCCTACGAGACCTTCGATATGGTGGTCCGCTTTCTGGCACAGGCCGCGCGCGATCCCGATGTGGTGGCGATCAAACAGACGCTTTACCGCACCTCGCGCGACAGCCCCATCGTAGAGGCGCTGTGCGAAGCCGCCGAGGACGGGAAATCCGTCACCGCGCTGGTCGAGCTCAAGGCGCGTTTCGACGAGGCTGCCAACATCCGCCAGTCGCGCAGGCTGGAACGCGCAGGCGCACATGTCGTCTATGGGTTTCTCGACCTCAAGACCCACGCAAAAATCTCGACCGTGGTGCGCCGCGAGGGCGATCAACTGGTCACCTATACCCACTATGGCACGGGCAACTATCACCCGATCACCGCGCGCATTTATACCGATCTGTCGCTGTTCACCTGTGACCAGAAGTTGGGCCGCGACGCGACCAAAGTGTTCAACTACCTGTCGGGCTACGCGCAACCCGACACGCTGGACAACCTCGCCATCTCGCCCATCTCGTTGAAGCCGCGCCTGCTGGCGATGATCGCCGCCGAGGCCGACCATGCCGCAGCCGGAAAACCGGCAGAGATCTGGGCCAAGATGAACTCCATCGTGGATGCGGATGTGATCGACGCGCTTTACGCCGCGAGCCAGGCAGGGGTGAAAATCAGCCTGGTGATCCGCGGCATCTGCGGGTTGCGCCCCGGCATCAAGGGGCTATCCGAAAACATCCGCGTGAAATCCATCGTCGGGCGCTTTCTGGAGCATTCACGCATCGTCTGCTTTGGCAATGGCTACGGGCTGCCGCATAAGAAATCGCGGGTCTTCATGTCCTCCGCCGACTGGATGGGCCGCAACCTGACCCGCCGCGTCGAAACACTGGTCGAGATCGAGAACCCCACCGTCAAGGCGCAGATCACCAGTCAGGTCATGGCGGCCAATCTTGCGGATGTGGCGCAAAGCTGGGTCATGTCCCCCGATGGCAGCTTTGCCCGCCCCGAGATTGCAGAAGGCACTTTCGCCTTCAACTGCCACCGCTTCTTCATGGAGAACCCGTCTCTCTCCGGACGTGGCACGGCGGGCGCATCCGACGTCCCGAAACTGACCCATACCGAAGACTAACCGCTTCATTTTGCCTGTAAACTCTCGCCGAAGGCGCATCTGTCCGATTGCGTTCCCGCTGGCGTTTATATCCCCCCATCACGGCGGGGTTTTTCACGTGCCCGTTTGCGTTAACGATTGACGCGGCGGGCCGGCTGGGCCAACTTGCCCCCCAAACAAAGGCCCCCGCAGGAGCGTCCGTGGCAGATAAAACCGACACCCCTCCGCCCTCTCCCGTGCCCGAAACGGGCGTCGCTGATCTGGGCCTGTTCGGCAAACCCCTGTTCCTAGACCCTTCGGCCCGTGCGCTGGCGCGTGTGGGTGTGGTCGATGTGGGGTCGAACTCTGTCCGGTTGGTGGTGTTTGACGGGGCCGCGCGGTCGCCTGCCTATTTCTACAATGAAAAGATCATGTGCGCCCTTGGGGCGGGCATGGCCGAAACAGGCCATCTGTCGCCCGAAGGCCGGGTCCGCGCCCTCTCTGCCATGCGCCGCTTCAGCAAGCTGGCACAGGGCATGGGCCTGTCCGAGCTGACCGTCGTCGCCACCGCCGCCGTGCGCGATGCCAGCGACGGGCGTGATTTCTGCGACGAGGTGCAGCGCGAGACGGGCCTGAAGATCTGGGTCATCGACGGCGAGGAAGAGGCGCGGCTGTCAGCGCAGGGTGTTTTGCTGGGCTGGCCCGGTGCCTTCGGTCTGGTCTGCGACATCGGCGGGTCGTCGATGGAGCTGGCGGAAATCTCGGGCGGGCGCGTGGGCAAACGGGTGACCTCGGCGCTTGGGCCGCTGAAACTGCGCGACATCAAGGGCGGTGCCAAGGCACGGCAGGCGCAGATCAAGACAGTGATCGAAGGGCTGGCCGAAAAGATGGGCGCACAGCGCGACCGTCTGTTTCTGGTCGGCGGCTCGTGGCGTGCCATCGCGCGCATCGACATGGTGCGCCGCGGCTACCCGCTGCACGTGCTGCATGAATACCGGATGACACCGAAATCCGTCCGCGAGACGGTGAAACACATCCAGACCAGCGACCATGAAGAGCTGCGCAAGATCAGCGGCGTCTCCGCCAGCCGGATGGCGTTGGTGCCCTTTGCCGCCGAAGTGCTGTCGCGGCTGGTCAAGACCTTCAAACCCAAGGATATCGCGATCTCCAGCTACGGAATCCGCGAGGGGATGCTGTACGAACAGATGCCCCAACGCCTGCGCGACCGCGACCCTCTGATCGAGGCCTGCCGCTTTGCAGAAGCCAAGGACGCGCGCACGCCGGGGTTCGGCAAGGCGCTGTTCGACTTTATCCTGCCGCTTTATAAATCCGCGCCGCCGCAGCGCAAACGTCTGGTCAAGGCCGCCTGCCTGCTGCACGACGTCAGCTGGCGCGCGCATCCCGACTACCGCGCCGAAGTCTGTTTCGACAACGCAACGCGGGCGAATCTGGGCGGGCTGAAACACTCAGAACGGATCTATCTGGGGCTGGCGCTGCTGCACCGCTATTCCAACAAGCGCGAGAATACCCGTTTCGAAGACCTCTATGAAATGGTCGATGAAAAGACCCGGCTAGAGGCCGAGATTCTGGGCAAGGCCATGCGCTTTGGCGCGATGCTCTGGATGAACCCCGAGGAAGAGCGCGGCCACCTGCGCTGGTTCCCCAAGAAAAAGCTGCTGGAGCTGTGGCTGACCGACGACATGATGCCCCTGTTCGGAGAGGTCGCCGAAGCGCGACTGAATTCCCTCGCCCTGTCCCTGGGGGCCGAGGTCCAGCTTAAGACCTGCAAGAAATAGCCTGTCTTACAGGTCGATCTGCGGCACCTCGTCCAGATAGATCGCGGGCGGGGGCGGCGTTTCCTCGGGTGTCTTGTCTTCGGGCATATCATCTTCCGGCGCGGGGTCTGGCTTGCGGCGGATCACGATATCGCCGTTGGGCATCTTTTGGGGCGGCTCATAGACGCTCCAATCCTCGACCTCTTCCAGCAGATCGGTAAAGGCGGGCCCCATCTCGGAAATGAAATTCCGCAACGCGGGGCTGGCCTTGCGACCCCACTCGCCCAGCCCTTCCAGCGCGGGGGCCATCTCTTTCTTCATACCGTCAAAGAAATCCCGCGCCCCGCGTTCCATCAAGGAAAAGCCGGAGCCGTCGTTTTCCTGCTCTTGTGCCACGGCGACACTGGACAGGCAGATCAGGGTGGTGGTCAAAAGAAACTGTCTCATGCGGCGAAGACTGCCCTATTTCATCTTGTGATGAAAGCGGGATTAAAGGCGCGTCGACAGGTCCAGATCAATCGTCACCGGAAAGTGATCCGACGCCGTGATCAAGGCGTCGCGCAAGGCGGCATCCCCCCAGCATTCCGGATCGTCCAACGGGTGCCAGATGCGCCATTGCGGCCGATGCGCGGTCAGGGACGGGCTGATCATGATGTAATCCAGCAGTGCCTGCAGATAACGTTTTTCGGGCGCGATCCAGAAGCGCGACGTGGTGGGCATCGCCCCGATCCGCTGGCCCAAGGCGCGGGTCGCATGGGGATCGACGAGCGCGCGATCCTGCCGGTGGCCCATCACAATCTCGACCGAGGACCGCCCGAAAAGGTCCTCGAAACTGTCCAGGCCCGGCCCGTCGTTCAGATCGCCCAAGACCATCAGCGGCGTGCCATCGTCGAGCCGCGCATCGATCCGCCGACGCAGCCAGATCGCCTGCGCCAGCTGCTTGCGTCGGTTGGCGATGCCGATGCGCAGCGCATCCTGCGGCGTCTTGGCCCCATGGGGGGCCTTGGACTTCAGATGCGCGCCGATCATGTGAAACGCCACCCCTTCGCGGGTAACGATATCCAGCTCGAGCGGCGGTTTGGAAAAGACGACATGATCCTCGCGCGCGTCGATATCCAGATCAATGTCCAACGTCCCGTCAAAGCGCGGCGCCTCCCCCTGCCCGACCGCACCACCGGGCGCATGGGTGGCCGACAGCCGGTCCGGATCGAACAACAGCGCGATTTCCTGCTGCGTGTCATTGGCAAAGCCGATCACCGCCTTGCGGGTGCGCAGATCGAAATGCGCGGCAAAGCGTTCCAATGCGGCCACGGTGCCGCGTTTTCGGCTTTGGTCAGGGGCCTCGATCACCATCACAGCATCGGCATCCATCACCCGAAACACGGTGCCCAAAGCCTGCGCCTGCTGCGCACGGGTGATATTGTGGCGTGCCGACCACCCGTCATCCAGCAACAGTTGATCCTCATCGTCGAACAGACCTGTGAACCATTCGACGTTATAGGTCGCGATCCGCATTACTGCGCCTTGCCTGACCAGGTCTCCCACGCGCGGTTGATGTCGATCATGCGTTTTTCGGCCATGGCGATGGCCTCTTGCGGCAGGCCACGGGCGACCAAAGCATCGGGATGATTGGCCCGCACCAGCTTGCGCCACGCCGCGCGCCCCTCTTCAAGCGAGGCATCGGGCGGAATGCCCAGAACCGCATGGGGCAGCGGCGAGGTATCGGGCACGAACCGCGCCCGAAGCGAGGCAAAATCGCTGTCATCCATCGCGAAGATCTGCGCGACACGCACCAGAAACGCATCCTCGTTCGGGTGGTACATGCCGTCGGCCATGGCAATGTGGAACAACCCTTCGATCAGGTCATGCAACGTCTCGGGCTGGTCTGCAAACATCTGCGCAATGCGCGCGGCGTAATCCTCGAACCCGGCCACATCGTGCCGTGCCAGATTGAACACCCGCGCCGCCCCCTGCTGGTCGGCCTCGGCAATCTGGAACACTTCGCGAAAGGCGGTAACCTCGTCGCGGGTCACCTGCCCGTCGGCCTTGGCCATCTTGGCCCCAAGCGCGATCACCGCAATGGTAAAGGCCACCGACCGCTCTGGCGGGGTGCGCAGACGGTCGAAAACAGCCGACAGCCCCTCACCGGCGGTGAGCGCTGACAAAGCTTCGGTGATGCGAGACCAAATAGACATGACGCCCACCATACGGGGCAGCGCCGGGGAAGTCAGCGGGGCGTCAGCATTTTCTGCATCAAAATTAGGTCAAGCTGCTGCCCGTTCTTCTGCCCGATGCGCGGCATCCTGCCCACGTGGTCAAACCCGAGTGCCGCATGAAAGCCAACGGCACCCGGATTGGCCCCGCTGATCGCCGCCACCATGACGCGCCGCCCCTGTGCGACGGCCGCATCACAGGCGGTTTGCATCAAGGCACGGCCGGCACCCGCGCCCTGTGCTGCGGCATCCAGCACGATCGAATGCTCCACCGCATCGCGATACCCCACCCCGCTGCGAAAAGCCCCGTAGGTGATGAAACCGGCGACACCCTCCGCGTCGGCCACCCAGAACTGCCCCGCGCGACCGGCGATCAGCGCCTCGACCTCTGCACCGGTCTTGGGCTGCGACGTGAAGGTGAACAGCGTTTGCGTGATCATCACATTCCACAGGGCCGCCACCACACCGGCATCACTGCCCTTTGCAGGCCGGATGATCACGCCAGCACAGCGCGGCCCGCGGGCGTGTCAAAACGGGCAGAAAGCGCCGGTGTCCCGACCTCGAACACGACGCGCGCATCGGTGAAGACCGGGGCAAGCGCTGCCGCCAATGCCTCGGCCTGCGGATGCTGGACCGTCAATGTCACCAAACGACAGCCAGAGGCATCAAGCCGCTGGGTCGGATGGGCCTCGCCTTCCCATTGCATCAAGGCAGGGGCGCAATTGTCATAGGGCAGCATACCGGTTTCCGGCACCGCCATACGCCAGCGCAGATCTCCGCGCTGCAACGCCACCGGCGCGCCATAGCCTTCGGGCAAGGCTTCCAGCGTCGCGTCAAGATCATCGCAGCGGCAAATCCAGTTGGACAGCCGCGCCGGACCGTTGAACCGGTCCAGATCAAACCAGCGCGCATAGGCAGGCGCAGGCGCGTCGGGGTCGACGGCAATCGCCTCCAGATACAGCGCATCGGCAAGCCCCAGCAGATGGTTATGCGTGCCAAACACCGCATGTGCGCCACCCGGTTGCAACGGCACCCCAAGCACTTGCGCGGCCAGGTCAGACGCGGCTTTCAGGCTCTCGCCCGCGACGGCAAGATGGTCCAGTTCGATCATTGGTCCTGCTTCCAGATGGTTCAAATCCTCGGGGGAGTGTGAGGGGGCAGACGGCCCCCTCGCGTCCGTTTAGCTGCGTGCGGCACGGATCAGTTTCAGGATATCCTGCGCGGCATTGGGGATATTGGTCCCCGGCCCGAAGATCGCCTTGACCCCCGCATCCTTGAGGAACTTGTAATCCTGCTGCGGAATGACCCCGCCGCAGATGACCAGAATATCCTCGGCCCCTTGATCCTTCAGCGCCTTGATCAACTGCGGGGCGAGCGTTTTGTGACCCGCCGCCTGGGACGAGATGCCGATGACATGCACGTCGTTGTCCACGGCATCCTGCGCGGCCTCGGCGGGGGTCTGGAACAGCGGCCCCACATCCACGTCGAACCCGATATCGGCAAAGGCGGTCGCAATGACCTTGGCCCCGCGGTCGTGCCCGTCCTGACCCATCTTGACCACCAGCATACGCGGACGGCGGCCTTCGGCTTCGGCGAAATCCTCGACCGATTTCTGGATTTCCGCAAAGCCGCTGTCGCCCTCATAGGCCGCGCCATAGACGCCGGCCAATGTCTTGACCTCGGCGCGGTGACGTCCGAATTTTTCTTCCATCGCCATGCTGATCTCCCCTACGGTGGCGCGGGCGCGGGCGGCTTCGACCGCCCCTTCCAACAGGTTTCCGCCCTCTGCGGCGCGGCGGGTCAGCTCGGCCAGGGCGGCTTTGCAGGCGTCTTCGTCACGCGCGCCACGGATCGCTTCAAGACGCTTGATCTGGCTGTCGCGCACCTTGACGTTATCGACGTCCAGAATGTCGATCTCGTCCTCGACCTCGCGGCGGTATTTGTTGACCCCGACGATCACCTCGGTGCCGCGGTCGATCTTGGCCTGACGGGTGGCGGCGGCCTCTTCGATGCGCAGTTTCGGCATGCCGGAGGCGACGGCCTTGGTCATCCCGCCCAGCTCTTCCACCTCTTCGATCAGCTTCCATGCGGCGTCTGCCAGATCGGCGGTCAGCTTTTCGACATAGTAGCTGCCGGCCAGCGGGTCGACGACATTGGTGACGCCGGTTTCTTCTTGCAAAATCAACTGCGTGTTGCGCGCAATGCGCGAGGAGAAATCGGTGGGCAGGGCAATCGCCTCGTCCAGCGCGTTGGTGTGCAGTGACTGCGTGCCGCCCAGAACCGCGCTCATCGCCTCGTAGGCGGTGCGGATCACGTTGTTATAGGGGTCTTGTTCCTGAAGGCTCACGCCGGAGGTCTGGCAGTGGGTCCGCAGCATCGAGGATTTGGGGTTCTTCGGTTTGAATTCATCCATGATCCGCGACCACAGCAGACGCGCCGCGCGCAGTTTCGCGGCCTCCATAAAGAAGTTCATGCCGATGCAGAAGAAGAAGCTCAGCCGGGGTGCAAACCGGTCCACATCCATGCCCGCCGCAATCGCCGTGCGCACATATTCGCGGCCATCGGCAAGGGTAAAGGCCAGTTCCTGCACAAGGTTCGCCCCCGCCTCTTGCATATGGTAACCCGAGATCGAGATGGAGTTGAACTTCGGCATGTGGTCCGAGGTATATTCGATGATATCCCCGATGATCCGCATCGAGGGCTCGGGCGGATAGATATAGGTGTTGCGGACCATGAATTCTTTCAGAATGTCGTTCTGAATGGTGCCCGAGAGCACGGATTTATCATGCCCCTGCTCTTCGCCCGCGACGATGAAATTCGCCAGGATCGGGATCACCGCGCCGTTCATCGTCATGGAGACCGATACTTTGTCGAGCGGGATGCCGTCGAACAGGATCTTCATATCCTCGACGCTGTCGATGGCCACGCCCGCCTTACCCACGTCGCCCTCGACACGGGGGTGGTCGCTGTCATAGCCGCGGTGGGTGGCCAGATCGAAGGCCACCGACACCCCCTGCTGCCCCGCCGCAAGGGCGCGGCGGTAAAAGGCGTTCGATTCCTCTGCCGTAGAGAACCCCGCATATTGGCGGATCGTCCACGGGCGGCCGGCGTACATGGTCGCCTTCACCCCACGGGTAAAGGGTGCCTCTCCGGGGATGCCGCCCAGATGGTCCAGCCCTTCGGTGTCTTCCGCAGTGTAAAGCGGTTTGACATCAATGCCTTCCAGCGTGTGCCACGTCAGGTCATCGAGGCTACGCCCGCGCAGCTCCGCCTCAGCCAGATTGCGCCAGTTTTCTTTGTCCGCTGTCATGGTGGTGTCCTTTTCTTCTATCGCCGTCTGGCCAGCTTGTGCCGGCTCTTGGGGCGGTTGAGGTCTCTGTCAGGGTGGCAAGACCATCCGCACCGGCTGTCAGCCAGAACAGATCGTCCGCATAGGTTTCACGCAAGGCTGCGGCCTGCGCGTCGCTAAAGGGGTGCCAGTTGCCCAGCCCGTCACTGCGCAGCCCTGCCGCGGCAGGGCCCATCTGTGCACGCAGGCTGGCCTCGTCCGGGCGGCGGTTCAGCCAATAGCCTTGGGTGGTGGCGGGGGCGGCACGACCGGTGAGCTGCGTAAACAGCGCATCGGGGCGGCCCGCGCAATCGTCATAGCGGGCGATGCTGATCTTTGCCTCGGGCAAGGCGCAGGCAAGATCGGTGATGACATCGCGCCAGCCGCGTCGGTCATGAGCCATGCGGTCAATCTGGTCGGCATCCGGTACGGGATGCCCGCGCCCCACGGTATAGGCCAGCGCAGAGGCCCACCAATGGTCCGTCTGCCGGATGGTCAGCACCACCTGCGTCACGCGCCCGCCAAAGCTGGCCCCGAACCGCGCCATACGTTCGCCGATGGCCGGAAACAGCCGCCCGCTGCGCACCGAATGGCGCGCCGAGCCGATCATATTCTCGTCCGAGATCAGCAGTTGATCCGCCCCGAGGTCCCGTGCCTTGCCCATCAGCAGCGACACGCGCCCGTTTACCAAATTCGGCCCCGAGGCCAGCATTCCCGACGCCGGAAACAGCCCTGCAAACAGCCCGCCACGGGTCTGGCGCGGCCCCCAGACGCAGGTGCCCTGCGCCGCGATGGGATCGGCGTGATCCGCCAGATAGCGTTGAAAACTGGTGGTTCCTGTACGGTGTGCACCGACGTGAAGAAGAATATCCATGATCTGCTTGCCCAATCCTTGAACGGGGGCCAGCCACTGTGGCCCACTAAGAGTTTGAGCCACAGTCATGCCCGCAAACCTGTTGCAGAGTGCTTAATATGCGCAGATGTCCGGTTGTGCATCGCAATTGCGTCGCACAAGCTTATATCTGTACGGACAGGAGACAAAATGAAACCAGTGATAGCCCTTGTTTTTGCAGGATTGTTTGCGGTCTCGGCGGGGGCGCAAACGGCCACGGACCCCGAGGTTCCCACGTTGTTCCTGCCCGCAGATATGGAAGATTTGAGTGAATTCCACTGGAAAAAAAGACCGGTTCTGGTCTTTGCGGACAGCGAGGATGACCCCGCCTTCCAATCCCAGATGGAGCTTTTGCGCGAACAGCCCGAAGACCTGATCGAGCGTGACGTGATCGTCCTGACCGATACCGATCCGGGCGCGCGCAGCCCGTTGCGGCTGCGGATGCGGCCGCGCGGGTTCATGTTGGTGCTGGTGGGCAAAGACGGCGGGATCAAGCTGCGCAAGCCCCGCCCCTGGGATGTGCGCGAGATCACCCGCAGCATCGACAAAATGACCATCCGGCAACGCGAAATTCGCGAAGCCAAGGAAAAGTCGGGTAAAATCTTCGACTGAACAGCCAGCAGCCGCTGCAATATGGGCCGGTGCTGCGAAGGGATCCCCCGCAGCGCCGTGTTGTATCCCATGATGGCAACGGCTGGCATGGCGCTTATTCGAACTCGATGATGACATCATCCACAGCGAGGCTATCCCCCGCTGCGGCATTGACCTTGGACACTTTGCCCTTCTTCTCGGCGCGCAGGATGTTTTCCATCTTCATCGCCTCGATGGTGCAGAGGTTCTGGCCTTCCTGTACCTCGTCGCCAACCTCTACATCGATCTTCACCACCAGACCCGGCATCGGGCACAGCAGCATTTTCGATGTGTCGGGCGGCAGTTTCTCGGGCATCAGACGGGCCAGTTCGGCCTGACGCGGGTTGCGCACATGCACTTTCATATCCGCGCCACGGGCCCGCACGCGGAACCCGCCAGAGATTTTGCCGACTTTGAACACCAGCGGTGCGTCATCGATGGTCATCTCGGCCAGTTGGTCGCCCGGTGTCCAGTCGCCCGCGACGCGCAGCGCTGTGCCGTCGTCGAACGTCACCGTCGCGCCCTTTGGGTCGGCCTGAATTTCCACATCGAACGACTGGCCTTGCAGCGCGACGTTCCAGGCGGTGCCGACCTTGCGTTCGTGGTTGTCCATGCGGCCCGACACGCGAGTCCGGCGGATCTCTCCGACGCGGTGCATGGCTGCGGTGGCCGCCGCGATCCGGCGCAGTTCCGCGTCAGGCAGCTCTACCCCGTCAAAGCCGTCGGGGTATTGTTCGGCGATGAAGGCGGTGGTCATGTTGCCTTCGACAAAGATCGGATGATCCATCACGGCAGAGAGGAACGGCAGGTTGTGCCCGATGCCTTCGACCTCGAAGCTATCCAGCGCCACGCGCATGCGTTCAATCGCCTCGGCGCGGGTCGGTGCCCATGTACACAGCTTGGCGATCATCGGGTCGTAATACATCGAGATCTCGCCGCCCTCGTAGACGCCGGTATCGTTGCGCACGGCCGTGTCACCCGCTGGCGCATCGCCCTGCCATTTGTCGTTGGTCAGCAAGGGGCCGGCCGCGATCTCCATCGGAGGGCGGTAGCGCGTCAGACGCCCGATGGAGGGCAGGAAGCCGCGGTACGGATCTTCGGCATAGAGCCGGTTTTCGATCGCCCAACCGGTCAGCTTCACATCGTCTTGGGTGATGGTCAGCTTTTCGCCATTGGCCACGCGGATCATCTGTTCGACCAGATCGACACCGGTGATCAGCTCGGTCACGGGGTGTTCCACCTGAAGACGGGTGTTCATTTCAAGGAAGTAGAAGTTCTTGTCGCCGTCCACGATGAATTCGACCGTACCGGCAGAGGTATAGCCAACGGCCTGCGCCAAGGCGACGGATTGCTCGCCCATGGCTTTGCGGGTGGCTTCGTCAAGGAAAGGCGACGGGGCCTCTTCCACGACCTTCTGGTTGCGGCGCTGGATCGAACATTCGCGTTCGCCCAGATAGATGCCGTTGCCGTGGGCGTCGCAAAGCACCTGAATTTCGATGTGGCGCGGCTGGGTGACGAATTTCTCGATAAAGATACGATCATCGCCAAAGCTGTTGGCGGCCTCGTTCTTGGACGACTGGAACCCCTCGCGGGCCTCTTCATCGTTCCACGCGATACGCATGCCCTTGCCGCCCCCACCGGCAGAGGCTTTCAGCATCACCGGATAGCCGATTTCGTTCGAGATCTTCACCGCCTCGTCCGCGTCTTCGATCAGCCCCATGTAGCCGGGGACCGTGGAAACACCGGCCTCCTGCGCGATTTTCTTGGAGGTGATCTTGTCGCCCATCTTCTCGATCGCGCCCTTAGGGGGGCCGACAAAGGCGACGCCAGCGGCCTCGAGCGCCTCGGCGAATTTCGCGTTCTCGGACAGGAAGCCATAGCCCGGGTGTACGGCCTGCGCGCCCGACTGCTTGATCGCGTCCATGATCTTGTCGATCACGATATACGACTGGTTCGCGGCGGGCGGGCCGATGTGGATCGCCTCATCGGCCATCTGGACGTGCAACGCCTGCGCATCAGCGTCGGAATAGACGGCGACGGTTTCGATGCCCATCTTCTTGGCGGTCTTGATAACGCGGCAGGCAATCTCGCCGCGGTTGGCGATCAGGATCTTATTGAACATCGACTGTCCCTTTTGGTCTTGAGTGAACGGAAAAACCCCGCATCAGCACGCGGCTGAGCGGGGCAAAATCTTTGGCAATGCAGCTACCGCGACCCAAGGCCGCGGTAGATGTCACATTATTGGCAGCGTACTGCGCCGGATTGGCACGCCAGTACGTTTGCGCCGGCACCGATGGCCGCGCCTTGCGCGAGGCTACCGCCTGTGACGGCTGCAGCACCGGCACCCACGACACCACCGCCGAGCGCTTGTTCGCCCAGTGTGTCACCGCATGCAGCGAGGCCAGCGGACGCAGTAACGGCGAGAAGAATTGTTTTGATGGACATGGGATTAAACCTTTTATTGATCGTGCATTATTTGCGATGTGATGCTGATAAACGCATGGTTTCGCAGAAGGTTCCACCGCGGTTTGCGTTTTTGCGCCCGCCCCTCCCGCCCCGACGGGCAAATTACCGCCCAACATGCCGCGCATGTGGCAAAAACCAGCCGAAAGGAAGGGGGCGACGCGCATGATCAATCCTCGAACGCGTCGGGGAAAGACGCCCGGGCAAGGGCTTCGTTGATGACCAGCATCGCGTCATAGTCGGCTGGATCAAAGGGGTCATCTACCGCGACGACCTCGCGACCAAAGAGCCAAGACAGACGGCCCGCGTCCAGATTGCCCCTTTCGAACGGCTGGTCGCCAAAGGCTTCCCACAGCGCGCGCATAAAGGCCGTGTCAACGCGACGGTCCGCCGCCTTGCGGTCGGAACGGCGTTCGCGACGGGTCAGCGGGGTGACCCCACGCGGATTGGCGCGACGGATAACGAATTGATAGTCTGATCCGGGCATACGCCCCGGAAAACCGCGATGTTTCAGCATGATACCCCCCAGACTGCGAGGGCGATGCGCGGTGCTACCCCTGCGTTACATGCCGCAGAGGGGTTGGAGACAGGCGCAGAGGCCTGTCCCCGACAAGCATTACTTGTACTTGCCTGTGTACACGGGCTCAACCGAGATGGGCTCGGGTGCGACCACGACATATTCTTCTTGCTGCTTGGGTGCGCATGCCGCAACGGCTGCGATAAGGCCGAATGCGGCCAGCATTGTGATGCTCTTGGACATCTAAGTCTCCTGTCACTGTTTAAAGGGCCCAGCACTGCCTCATGCCAATCAGACCCCGATGTTAAAGTAAGAAATACGTCGGTATTCCCCGCCGCGACATTATCGCAGTTCATTGGCGTTGCATACGGTGTGCTTTCCAATGCGGCCAGATGTGACGCCAAAGCCGCAGTTCGGCGCGCTGGTGCCGCAGCGCTCGCAAGATGTTGTGGGTGCATCAAAGGCCCTCCCAGATACAGGTGTCGTTGCTCAGGCGAAATGCCTCGAAAAACTGTGTGGCCTCGGGGTCGGACACCCCGAATTCCGTGACGCGATCAGCCAAAGAGATCACGATGACCTCTCCGTCCAGCGCATGTTGCGCCATGTAGGGAATGGCCAGCGCGTCGCACAGATAGGTCATATCGGCCCCAACCTGCGCAAAGTCCACAGCGCCCGTATCGCGCGCGATATAAGGGGCGACAAAACGGAAGCGCAGCCATGTCTGCACCCCCACCTCGTCTATCAGCACCTCTTGCAATTCGATGCTTTCGCCCGACGGCACCTCGACCGGCTGCGCCGCGGCAGAGGCCGTGGCGAAAGCTGCGCAAACCGCAAGCCACTTCAGTGCCGCACCCGCTGGATGCAGCCCGAAGGGCAATGACGCGGAAAGAGAGGGGTGATCGGTAACCAAAGCGGTCTCCTGCCCCTCGGGGCACCTGCAAAGGCACCGCGAGGGATATGGATTAAACGACGTTAGAGCGGGATGTTGTTATGCTTTTTCCAAGGCATCGCGGCTTTCTTGTTGCGCAACGAGGCAAAGGCGCGGGCAATCCGCTTGCGCGTGGTACGCGGCTGGATCACCTCGTCGATAAAGCCACGCTCTGCCGCGACAAAGGGGTTCGCGAAACGCTCTTCGTAATCGGCGGTATGGCGCGCGATCTTTTCGGGGTCGTTCAGATCGGCACGGTGGATGATCTCTGTCGCGCCCTTGGCCCCCATCACGGCAATCTCGGCTGTGGGCCACGCGTAGTTGAAGTCGGACCGCAAGTGCTTGGACGCCATCACGTCATACGCGCCGCCATAGGCTTTGCGGGTGATGACCGTCACCATCGGCACCGTCGCTTCGCCATAGGCGAACAGCAGCTTGGCGCCGTGTTTGATCACGCCGCCATATTCCTGCCCCGTACCGGGGAGAAAGCCGGGCACGTCCACCAGCGTCAGGATCGGAATTTC
>NZ_DGMH01000008.1:1062-6822 GCF_002388305.1 Sulfitobacter sp. UBA4523 | reverse complement strand
CCCGCCAGCACCATCGGCTGGTTCGCGACCACACCCACGGTGCGCCCTTCGATACGGATAAAGCCGGTCAGGATGTTCTTGGCGAAGTCTTCCTGAATTTCGTAAAAGTCGCCTTCATCCGCAAGCTTGTGGATCAGCTCTTTCATGTCGTAGGGCGTGTTGGCGTTGCTGGGCACCAATGTATCAAGCGACGCCTCGATCCGGTCGGGTTCGTCAAAGAACGGGCGCACAGGCGGCAGGTCGCGGTTGTTGGCAGGCAGGAAATCGACCAGACGACGCACCTCGGCCAGTGCTTCGACGTCATTTTCAAACGCGCCATCCGCGACGGAGGATTTGCGCGTGTGCGTCGTCGCGCCGCCCAATTCCTCTGCGGTGACCTGTTCGTTGGTCACGGTTTTGACCACGTCAGGGCCTGTCACGAACATATAGGACGTGTCTTTCACCATGAAGATAAAGTCGGTCATCGCAGGGGAATAGACCGCCCCGCCCGCACATGGCCCCATGATCACGCTGATCTGCGGGATCACACCGGAGGCCTCGATATTGCGTTGGAACACCTCGGCATAGCCCGCGAGGCTGTCGACGCCTTCTTGAATACGCGCACCGCCGGAATCGTTGATCCCGATGACAGGCGCACCGTTCTGGATCGCCATATCCTGAATCTTGCAGATCTTCTGCGCGTGGGTCTGGGACAGCGATCCGCCAAAGACCGTGAAATCCTGACTGAAAACATAGACCAGACGGCCATTGATCGTGCCCCAACCGGTGACAACGCCGTCCCCTGCGGGTTTTTGCTGCTCCATCCCGAAGTCGGTGCAGCGGTGGGTAACGAACATGTCGAATTCTTCAAACGACCCATCATCAAGCAATAGGTCGATCCGCTCGCGGGCGGTCAGCTTGCCACGGGCGTGCTGCGCATCAATGCGCTTTTGCCCTCCGCCCAGTCGGGCGTCGTCGCGGCGGGTTTCAAGCTGTTCCAGAATATCTTTCATCACGCACCTCTATAAGATTTCCGCCACCGTAACGCCGCCCCCGCGCGAACCAAAGCGCATTTTTGCAAATTTGCAAAAACTATACACCTTTCTCTTTGCTAATTGAAAACTTGCAAATCGTTCGGTTACCGTATGGTTCTGGATAGACAAGATGCAACCGCAGGCATACTGATATGCAATGATCAAGGATAACCCCGTCCGTTTTCTGGATAAAACATCCCCCCCGCATATTTCCACGCTGATCCTTCTTTCGGGGATCGGGGCGCTGGCGATGAATATGTTTCTGCCAAGCCTTCCCGCTATGGCTGAGTATTTCGACGCCGATTACGCTGTGATGCAGCTTTCCGTGCCGCTTTATCTACTGTGTAGTGCGGTATTGCAGGTGCTGATCGGCCCGATTTCGGATAATCTGGGCCGCCGGAATGTGCTGCTGTGGGGGCTGGCGATATATATGGTCGCGACGGTGGGCTGTATCTACGCCCCCACGACGGCTGTGTTTCTTGCCTTCCGCTGCGTGCAGGCCATCGTCGCCGTGTCGATGGTGCTGAGCCGCGCGGTGGTGCGCGATATGTTCGCCCAAGATAAAGCCGCCTCGATGATCGGCTATGTCACGATGGGCATGGCGCTGGTGCCCATGATCTCCCCCGCGGTGGGCGGGTTGCTGGAACAATCCTTCGGTTGGCAGGCGACCTTCTGGGCGATGTTCTGGATCGGGGCGCTGGTACTGACGATCACATGGTTCGACCTTGGCGAGACCCACGTCGCGTCAGGGCGCACGCTGACCCAGCAATTCGCCGAATACCCCGAGCTGCTCGGCTCTCCGCGGTTCTGGGGATACTCGATGGCGGCGGCCTGCTGCTCGGGGGCGTTCTTTGCCTACCTTGGCGGCGCGCCCTTTGTGGGCAGCGTCGTTTTCGGCATGGAACCGGCCGAGCTTGGCATCTATTTCGGCGCACCCGCCGTGGGCTATTTCCTTGGCAACTTTATCACGGCCCGCAAAGCGACCGTGGTCGGCGTCAACACGCTGGTGCTTTGGGGCTGTCTGGCCAATGCGATTGGCGGGTCGGTGTCGATGATGATCTTCCTGCTGGGCTATGGATCGCCGCTGTCGTTCTTCGGGATGATGACGCTGGTGGGCCTTGGCAACGGGCTGTGCATCCCCAACGCCACCGCGGGCCTGTTGTCGGTGCGCCCGCATCTGGCGGGCACGGCGTCCGGGCTTGGTGGCGCGATCATGATTGGCGGTGGTGCGGGGCTGAGCATTTTGGCCGGTGCCCTGCTCAGCGAGGAGACCGGAGCCTATCCGCTCCTCTGGATCATGCTGGCCACCGCCGTCGCGGGCGTCGCGTCGATCTTGGTCGTGATCCGCCGTGAACGAGCGCTTGGTATCGCCTGACGGGCCTTGCCGCCGTTAGTTTGCAAAGATACGGTTTGCAGAACCGGTAACTTTGCAAAGGCCCCGACCTGATGGCGATCCAAAAGCTATACGCTGGCGCAAAACTGCGCGAGCTGCGCACCAATCTGGCTCATACCCAGAAAGAATTCGCCGCGCGGCTTGGCGTATCCCTCCCGTACCTTAACCAGATGGAGAATAATAACCGACCCGTCAGCACCACGGTCGTGTTGGCACTGGCGTCTGAATTCGGGATGGATGTCACCGAACTGTCGAGCGGGGACAGCGAACGGTTGGTCAGCGACATGCGCGAAGTCCTGTCTGATCCGGTGTTCGAGGGCGATGTGCTGCCACTGGCCGATGTGCAGCTTGCGGCCTCCAACGCGCCGGGGTTGGCGCGGGCGTTCATCAAGCTGCACCAAAGCCACCGCCAGACCCAGGAACGGCTGGCCTATCTGGACGAAGCCTTGGGCCGCGAAGATGCCCGCCCCTCCCCCAGCCCGTGGGAAGAGGTGCGCGACTTCTTCCATTATTGCGACAATTATCTGGATGCCGTGGACCGCGCCGCCGAGTATTTCGCCCGCGACACCGGCACCGGCCAAAGCCTGCGCGACACCACGCTAGAGGCGCTGTCCAGCGCAGGCATCACCGTCGCCTTCGACGAGACAGATGCCCTGCGCCGCTATGATCCGGCCAGTGGCGTATTGCATGTCTCGGCCCGCGCCTCGCAGGCCACACAGACGTTCCAGATGCTGCTGCAGGTCGCCCTTGTGCGCCAGAACGACCTGCTTGAGGCAACCTTGGATTTCGCGCGTTTCAACAGCCCCGCGGCCCGTGACATCGCGAAGATAGGGCTGGCGAACTACTTTGCCGGGGCCGCACTGATGCCCTACGCCCGGTTTCTGGAGCGCGCCCAAAGCTGCCGCCACGACCTCGAGGTGCTGGCCTCTGATTTCGGAGCATCGATCGAACAGGTCGCGCACCGGCTGTCGACGCTGCAACGCCCCGGGTCAAAGGGGATTCCGTTCTTCTTTGTCCGGGTGGATCAGGCAGGCACGATCACCAAACGCCATTCGGCCACCCGTCTGCAATTCGCGCGGTTTGGCGGGGCCTGCCCCCTGTGGAACGTGCACAGCGCCTTTGAAACGCCGGGCCGCTTCCTACGCCAGCTGGCTGAAACGCCGGACGGGGTACGCTATATCTCGTTGGCGCGGGACATCTCGAAGCCGGCGGGGCGGTTTGGCGCGCCGGTGCGGCGCTATGCGATTTCACTGGGGTGCGAGGTGCGCCACGCGCCCGCGCTGGTCTATGCTGACGGGATGGACACCACCCGCGCCTCGGCGTTTGAACCCATCGGCATATCTTGCCGTATCTGCGAGCGTAAACATTGCCACCAGCGGTCTGTGCCGCCGCTGGAACGCCAGCTGGTGGTAGACCCGAACCTGCGCGACGTGCTGCCCTATCAGGTGGATTGACCGCTTACCGCTTGGCCGCCCGCCATCCGGCGGCACGCGCCTGCGCCGCGCTGCAGAACCAGCGTTCGCCCTTGTCGGTGCGGATCACGGTCCGGTCATAGTCGTGCTGTCCGGGCACGTGAAAGATCCGCGTGCCCTTGCTGCTGACATTCCCCTTGATCACACAGCCGCCCGGCCCCGATGACGCAACGGGCTTTGGCGCTGCTTTAGAGGCTTTGCGATAGGCATCGGGGCGCTGCGTTTCATAGGCATGCACCCCGCGTCCTGCCCGCTTGGCCGCCGCTTCGGTTGCGACATAGGCGCGGCTGTAGCGCGCGTAGGAAAAGGCCAGCCCCGCCGCGACCAAAGCTTCCCCCATATCCTGCCCCAAGGCGGCACAACGCGCGACAATCCGGCCATAGCGGTCGGTATCCACCCGCTGGCAGTCGGCCCGCTGGCCGTCATAGGTGGCACGCACCTGCGCCGTCACCCAAGCGCCGCAGTTCAACACGCGCCCATCCGAGGCACGGCAAGGCTGATCCCCTTCGACCGCATCGATGCCGAAAAGCCGGATCCGCGTCTCACCCAAAGCGATCGTATCCCCGTCGATCACCCGGATCTCGCCCGTCAGCCGCGGTTCAACCGCCGCAGCGGGTTGCGTGAAAACGGCGACCAGCGCCGCAGCGAAACATGAATGAAGGATGGCTTTCATATCCCGTTGATTGGGCCGTTTCCACGCCCCAATCAACCAGAGATATTAACCAAGGTTAACTTTCGTTAACACTTGTGGCCTCTCGACCAACGGGGCAGCCCCTTAGCGCTGCGCGGTTTCCCAGTCGGGGTGGATCCAGGGCGCGTCATTTGAAGCGGCCAATGGATCAAGCCCCAACACATGGTCCGAGATTTTCTCGCCCACCATGATCGACGGGGCGTTCAGGTTGCCATTGGTGATCCGCGGGAAGATCGAGCTGTCGGCGACGCGCAGCCCCTCTACCCCGATCACACGGCCCTGCGGATCGACCACCGCCTGCGGGTCATCGGCGCGGCCCATGCGGCAGGTACCACAGGGGTGATAGGCGCTTTCGGCATGTTCTCGGATAAAGGCATCAAGTTCATCGTCGCTTTGCACATCGGCCCCCGGCTGGATCTCGTGTTTGACGAAGGGTTTGAAGGCGTCCTGCGCAAAGATCTCCCGGGTGAGGCGAATACAGGTGCGGAACTCCTCCCAATCCTTGTCTTGCGACATGTAGTTGAAAAAGATCTTCGGCGCGTCGGCCGGATTGCCCGAGGCCAGCGTGACAGACCCGCGCGAGGTCGACCGCATCGGCCCCACATGCGCCTGAAACCCGTGGCCTTCAGCGGCGGCCTGCCCGTCATAGCGCACGGCAATCGGCAGGAAGTGATACTGGATATCGGGGTATTTAATCCCCGCCTTCGACCGGATGAAGGCCGCGCTTTCAAACTGGTTCGACGCGCCCATGCCGGTTTTCGTGAACAACCACTGCGCGCCGATCACGGCCTTGGAAAAGATGTTCCAGTGTTTATAGAGCGTAATCGGCTGGCTGGAGGCCATCTGGATATACAGTTCAAGGTGATCTTGCAGGTTCTGGCCCACACCGGGGCGGTCGGCGATCACCTCGATACCATGCTCTGCCAGATGGGCCGCAGGGCCGATGCCCGACAACATCAGCAGCTTGGGCGAGTTGATGGAGGACGCCGCGATGATCACCTCGCCGCTGGCACGCAGCACCTCGGTCTTGCCACCGCGCAGCACCTCGACCCCGACAGCGCGACCATCTTCGATCACGATCCGCTGCGCCAAGGCGCGGACGAGTTCGACGTTGCCGGTCTTTTGCGCGGGCCGCAGATAGGCGTTGGCGGCGGACCAGCGACGGCCCTTCCAGACCGTCTGCTCCATCGG
>NZ_DGMH01000008.1:427-831 GCF_002388305.1 Sulfitobacter sp. UBA4523 | reverse complement strand
AGCACATCGGCATAGCCCCAGCCGTCGGCCCCCTGCTCTTCCCAGTGGTCATAGTCCATCGCGTGCCCGCGCACATAGACCATCCCGTTGATCGACGACGATCCGCCGATCACCTTGCCACGCGGGGTCGCCAGACGACGGTTGTTCAGATGCGGTTCGGGTTCGGACTGGAACCCCCAGTCGTAGGTTTTCATGTTCATCGGATAGGACAGCGCCGCCGGCATCTGGATGAACGGGCCCGCATCGCTGCCACCATGTTCGATCACCATCACCTTGCGCCCTGCCGTGGCCAGGCGGTACGCCATCGCGCAGCCCGCGCTGCCCGCCCCTACGATAATAAATTCAGCTTCCATCCTATCGCTTTCCTTCCGTGAGTCTTGCGCGGATCAAGGAGGCCGCAGGCC
>NZ_DGMH01000008.1:0-175 GCF_002388305.1 Sulfitobacter sp. UBA4523 | reverse complement strand
TTGGATCAGCGCCCTAGAAAGGCGCTTCCATATCGCCCATGCGCACATAGACGGTTTTCAACTGGCTATAGTGATCAATCGCCGCCTTGGAGTTCTCGCGCCCCACGCCCGAATTTTTCATGCCGCCAAAGGGAGCTTCGACCGGTGCGTCGTTATAGGTGTTGATGTAGCAGGT
>NZ_DGMH01000056.1:10934-11125 GCF_002388305.1 Sulfitobacter sp. UBA4523 | reverse complement strand
TTTTCCAGCACCGCGATCAGGCAGCGCCCGACGGCCAGCCCGGAGCCGTTCAACGTGTGCACGAACTGCGGTTTGCCGCCATCTGCGGGTTTGAACCGTGCGTTCATCCGCCGCGCCTGAAAATCCCCCGTGGTCGAGACAGAGCTGATCTCGCGGTAGGCGTTCTGACCGGGGAGCCAGGCCTCGATGTC
>NZ_DGMH01000056.1:1856-10834 GCF_002388305.1 Sulfitobacter sp. UBA4523 | reverse complement strand
CCTCGAGGATGCCCTCGGCGCATTTGGTCATGCGCTCATGCTCCGCATCGCTGTCCTCGGGGCGGCAGATGCTGACCATCTCGACCTTCTCGAACTGGTGCTGGCGCAGCATGCCCGAGGTGTCGCGGCCCGCGCTGCCCGCCTCGGAGCGGAAGCACAGGGTGTGGGCGGTCATCCGCCGGGGCAGGGCGGCTTCTTCCAGCACGTCACCGGCGACCGAATAGGTCAGCGTCACTTCGGAGGTGGGGATCAGCCACCAGCCATTGGTGGTCTGATAGCTGTCGTCGCCGAACTTGGGCAGCTTGTCGGTGCCATACATCGCCTCGTCGCGCACCAGCACGGGGGTCATATGTTCGGTCAGCCCGTTTTCATCGACATGGGTGTCGATCATGAACTGCGCCAGCGCACGGTGAATCCGCGCCACGGCCCCCTTGAGCATCACAAAGCGCGCGCCGGAGGTTTTGGCGGCGGTTTCGAAATCCATCGACGCCGCGACGCTGGCGATCTCGAAATGCTCTTTCGCCTTGAAATCAAACGCCGGCACATCGCCCCAGCGGTTCACTTCGACATTGTCAGCCTCGTCCGCGCCATCGGGGGCATCATCGGCGGGCAGGTTGGGGATGCGCGCCAGCATGTCGGTCAACTGCGCGTCCAGATCCTTGGCCTCTGCCTGCATGGCGGTGACTTCGGCCTTCTTGTCGCTGACCAAGGTGCGCAGACGTTCGAATTCCGCCTCGTCGCCCTTGGCCTTGGCCGCGCCCACCAGTTTGGAGGCTTTGTTCTGCTCGGCCTGCGCCGTTTCCGCTGCTGAAATCTTGGCCCGCCGTGCCTCGTCCAGTGCCAGTACCTGCGCGCTCACAGGGGTGTCGCCGCGCCGTGCGAGGGCCGCGTCGAAAGCATCGGGGTTTTCACGGATGGCTTTGATGTCGTGCATGGGCTGTTCCTTTGTCGTCCGAGTCGCATGATCTGCGTTGCGCGCGTTATGCCCGATTGTGGATCGCGGTGCCAGATGTGGATGCGCGGGGGGGATCGCGCCCTTGGATACTTGCGCAAACAGCTTATTGCAGGCTGCGACACCGGGCAGCGCCATTTCCCCCCGGAACCCACCTTGCAAAGCCCCGCGTCTGACCATAGGTTCCGCCAAACTTAGACGGCAGGCCGTTTGCGGCATGCGCCCAACACAAAGGACGACCTCCATGGAAGCCATTCAGCAATTTGTACCCCTGATCCTGATCTTCGCGATCATGTATTTTCTGCTTATCCGCCCTCAGCAAAAGAAGGTGAAAGAGCATAAGGCAATGGTGGACGGTCTGCGTCGTGGCGATCAAGTGGTCACCGCTGGCGGTCTGATCGGCAAAGTCGTCAAAGTCAAAGATGACGGCGAGCTGGAAGTCGAACTGGCCGACAACGTCAAAGTGCGCGTTGTGCAATCGACCATCGCCACCGTCGTCTCCAAGACCGAACCAGCCAAGTAAGCGCCCCTTCGGGCGTGTCGAGAAAAGGGCAGTACCATGCTTCAGATTGATCTGTGGAAACGGGTGTTGATCATCCTCACCTGTGCCGCTGGCCTGTGGTTGGCGCTGCCCAATGCGTTTTACGGTCCCGTCGAACAGCACAATGATGCGGTTAAGGCGATCAGCGTTGCTGGCGCCACCCCCGAGCTTGAGGCGCAAAAGGCGCTTTGGCCCGAGTGGATGCCGGAACGTCTGGTTAACCTTGGCCTCGATCTGCGCGGCGGGGCCCATTTGCTGGCCGAAGTGAATGTCGAAGACGTTTACGCCAACCGGATGGAAGCCGCCTGGCCCGAGGTCCGCGATGCGTTACGCTCGATCACGCCAGTCCGCCGCGTTGACGCCCCCAAGGGCGAGCTGCGCGTGCGCATCAACGATGCATCTGTCATGGCACAAGCTTTAGAGGCGACCCGTGCCTTGGCCCGCCCCGTGCAGTCGCTGACGGGCACAGGGCAAAACGACATCGTGGTAAACGGTGCCAATGACATCATCACCATCACGCTGACCGATGCCGAAAAACAGGCCACGGACGAGCGCACGATGCAGCAGTCGCTGGAAATCATCCGCCGCCGCATCGACGAGGTGGGCACACGCGAACCCACGATCCAGCGTCAGGGCGCGGACCGTATCCTTATTCAGGTGCCCGGCATCGGGTCAGCCGCAGAGCTGAAAGCGATCATCGGGACCACCGCGCAGCTGACGTTTAACCCCGTGGTGAACCGTGGTGCCAATGAAAACGCGGCACCGGGTCTGGGCAATTCGCTTTTGCCCGACGCCGAAGCGCCCGGTGTCTTCTACATCATCGAAACCGCGCCCGTCGTGACCGGCGAACAACTGGTCGATGCGCAGCCCAGCTTTGACCAGAACGGCCGCCCCGCTGTCAGCTTCCGCTTTGACACCACCGGCGCGCGCAAGTTCGGCACCTACACGGCAGAGAACATCGGCGCGCCTTTCGCCATTGTGCTGGATGACGAGGTCATCAGCGCCCCCACCATCCAAAGCGCGATCCCCGGCGGGTCGGGCATCATCACCGGCAACTTCACGGTCGAGGAATCCACCAATCTGGCCGTCTTGCTGCGGGCAGGGGCCTTGCCTGCGGGGCTGACCTTTGTCGAGGAACGCACCATCGGGCCGGAACTGGGTCAGGACAGCATTGACGCGGGCAAGATCGCGACCAGCGTCGCCTTTGCCGCGGTACTGTTCTTTATGTGGGCCAGCTACGGGCTGTTCGGGCTGTTCGCCAATATCGCGCTGATCATCAACGTCGGCATGATCTTTGGCTTGCTAAGCCTGATTGGTGCCACGCTGACCCTGCCCGGTATCGCTGGGATCGTTCTGACAGTGGGTATGGCGGTGGACGCCAACGTGCTGATCTTTGAACGCATCCGCGAAGAGCTCAAGACCGCCAAGGGACCGGCCCGCGCCATCAGCCTTGGCTATGAACGCGCGCTTAGCGCCATTCTGGACGCCAACATCACCACCTTCATCATTGCAACGATCCTCTTTGTGCTTGGCTCCGGCCCTGTGCGCGGGTTCGCGGTGACGCTGGGGCTTGGCATCGTCACGTCGGTCTTTACGGCGTATTTCGTCACACGTCTGATCGTGGTGTTCTGGTTTGAACGCCGCCGTCCCAAGACAATCACGGTATAGGAACGCGCACCATGCGGCTGAGACTGATCCCCGACGATACGAATATCGACTTCTTCAAACACGCCAGACTGACCTTTGGGGCGTCCTGTGTGGCGGTGCTGCTGGCCTTGGCCGTGTGGTTCACTATGGGCCTGAACTACGGCATTGACTTCCGCGGCGGGACGACCCTGCGCACGCAAAGCGACGCAGCCGTGGACGTGGCGGCCTACCGCACGGCGCTGGAACCGCTGGAGCTTGGCGATGTGTCCATCTCAGAGGTGTTTGACCCTGCCAGCGACAGTACCAAACATGTCGCGATGGTGCGCATCCAGGCCCAGGAGGGCGAAGAGGCCGCATCCCCCGAGATGATCCAGAATGTCGAGGAAGCGTTGAAAACCGTTGCCCCGAACATCGTCTTCACCTCGGTCGAATCCGTTGGCCCCAAAGTGTCGGGCGAGCTGATCCAGACCGCGTTTCTGGCGGTTGCCGCCTCCCTCGGGGCGATCCTGATCTACATCTGGCTCAGGTTCGAATGGCAGTTCTCTGTCGGGGCGGTCGCGGCGCTGTTCCACGATGTGGTGCTGACCATTGGCGTGTTCTCGGCCCTGCAGATCCGCTTCGATCTGGCGGTGATCGCGGCGATCCTGACCATCATCGGCTATTCGATCAACGACACCGTGGTGATCTTTGACCGCCTGCGTGAAAACCTGCGCAAATACAAGAAACGCGACCTGCGCGAGATCATGAACCTCAGCGTTAACGAGACCCTCAGCCGGACCTTGATGACATCGGGCACCACCTTGCTCGCGCTCATCGCGCTGCTGGTTCTGGGCGGCGATGTGATCCGTGGCTTTGTCTTCGCGATTACATGGGGCGTTGTTGTGGGCACCTATTCTTCGGTCTATGTGGCCAAGAACGTCGTGCTGTTTCTGGGCGTCAAACGCGACTGGTCCAAGAAAGACAACAATAACACCGGCCAATACGCCAACATCGACGCGTAATATATTTCGCTGCCAGCAGGGCACACCCTTGCTGGCAGCACCGTTCCGCGCCCGCATCCGGCGCGACGCTTTACTCATAGGGCCCGCCCCATTTCACCGCCAGTTGACCTGTATTGTCCGCGCGTGATCCGCTATGATCGCGCAGCCCCCGCGAGAAGGAGAACATCATGCGTTTGAACGAGGTCGTGTATTCGGATGCCAAACCCGTCGAAGGCTATGGCCCCGGTTTCTTCCGCATTGGCGGCACGGTGTTCGAAGGGCCTGTGATCGCAGGCACCTCTGGGGTTTCTGCGTGGCAAGGCTTTGACGATCACGCACCGCTGCTGGCGCTGGCGGGCAAGATCGACATCCTGTTCATCGGCACCGGGGCCGAGATTGCGCATATCCCGGCCGACCTGCGCAGCACGCTCGAAGATGCGGGCATCGGGGTTGATGTGATGTCGTCCCCCGCGGCGGCGCGGACGTATAACGTCCTGCTCAGCGAAGGCCGTCGCATCGCCTTGGCCATGATCCCCGTCTGATATGACCCTGCGTGTCACCGACCTTGCCGTCGCGCGCGGCGGTGTGCCCGTGCTGGACGGGGTGTTCTTTGCGATTGAACCGGGGGCTGCCTTGATCCTGCGTGGGCCGAACGGGGCGGGTAAGACCACGCTGCTGCGCTGCATCGCGGGGCTGCAACCGCCCTTGTCGGGGCAGATCGACGGGGCAGAGGAAACCATCGCCTACGCCGGTCATGCCGACGGGCTGAAAGCGATGCTGAGCGTGCGCGAAAACCTCACGTTCTGGGCGCAGGTCTTCGGGCAACGCGATATCTCTGACGCATTGGCCGCCTATGACCTTGAGCCGCTGCAAGACCGGCTGGCAGGCACCTTGTCTGCGGGGCAGAAGCGGCGCTTGGGGCTGGCGCGGTTGATGGTCACGGGGCGGCCCATCTGGGTGCTGGACGAGCCGACCGTGTCGCTGGACGCCGCCGCCGTCGGGCTTTTCGCCGCCGCGGTGACGGCGCATCTGGGGGCCGGCGGCACGGCGCTGATCGCGACCCATATCGACCTTGGCCTGAAGGCGGATCGCTTTGACATCACCCCGTTTCGCGCCAAGCCATCACAGCGCAGCGGTGCCAGTGACGAGGCTTTCCTGTGATCGCCTTGCTGCGCCGTGACCTGATGCTTGCCTTTCGGGCGGGCGGGGGCTTTGGCCTTGGGCTGGCGTTCTTCCTGATTGTGACCGTACTGGTGCCCTTCTCGGTCGGGCCGCACCCCGATCTGTTGGGGACCATCGCGCCCGGTGTGCTTTGGCTGGGGGCGCTGCTGGCCTGCCTGCTCTCGCTGGACCGGTTGCTTGCGCTGGATTACGAGGATGGCACGCTGGACCTGCTGGCCACGGCACCGCTGCCGCTTGAGGCGGCGTTGAGCGTCAAGGCGTTGTCGCACTGGGTGACGACAGGGCTGCCGCTGGTGCTGGCGGCCCCTGTGTTGGGGGTGATGCTGAACCTCGCGCCCGCGGGGTATCTGTGGCTGGTGGCCTCGCTGGGTCTGGGCACGCCCGCGCTGTCGGTGATCGGCACCTTTGGCGCGGCGCTGACCGTGGGTATCAAACGCGGCGGGTTGCTGATGTCGCTGCTGGTGCTGCCGCTTTACGTACCGACGCTTATCTTCGGGGCAGAGGCCGCGCGCCGCGGCGCAATGGGGCTGGATGCCACGACCCCTCTGACCCTGCTGGCTGGCATCACCTTTGGCACCATCGCGCTCATGCCCTTCGCCTCTGCCGCGGTGCTGCGGATGACCTTAAGGTGAGTGCGCGCTTTTGACCATTGAGTGCCAGGAAACGGAGCGATAGAACCCCGCCATGTCTTTATGGGAATACGCCAATCCGGTGAAATTTTTAGGCCTCTCGGCCCGCGTGCAACCCTATGTCTGGGGGGGGGCGGCGCTGTGTCTGGTGGTCGGTCTGGGCTGGGGCTTTTTCGGCACGCCGGATGATTACCGTCAGGGATCGACGGTCAAGATCATCTACCTGCATGTGCCCGCCGCGCTGATGGCGATCAACGCGTGGTTCATGATGCTGGTGGCCTCGCTGGTCTGGCTGATCCGCCGGCATCACGTCAGCGCCCTTGCGGCCAAGGCGGCGGCCCCTGTGGGCGTTACCATGACAGTGATCGCGCTGATCACCGGTGCGATCTGGGGGCAACCGATGTGGGGCACCTGGTGGGCATGGGATCCACGGCTGACGTCCTTTCTGATCCTGTTCCTCTTCTACCTTGGCTATATCGCCCTGTGGGAAGCGGTCGAGGACCCCGATACCGCTGCAGACCTGACCTCGGTCCTGTGTCTGGTAGGCTCGGTCTTTGCGGTGCTGTCGCGCTATGCGGTCAAGTTCTGGAATCAGGGGCTGCATCAAGGCACCTCTGTCCCGCTGGCCACCGGTGGGCGTACCGTGTCGGATGTGTTTTTCTACCCGCTGCTGATCAGTATGGTCGGCTTTGGCCTGCTGTTTCTGGCGCTGGTTCTGTACCGCACAGGGACCGAAATCCGCCTGCGCCGCGCCCGCGCGCTGCTGGCGCGCAGCGAAAGGGGCGCATGATGCCGGAACTTGGGAAATACGCCGCCGAGGTGCTGGCCGCCTATGGGCTGTCGCTGCTGCTGCTGGCGGGACTGGTGGGGCTGAGCCTGAACAAAGGGCGCAAGGCCCGCGCCACACTTGCTGATATAGAGGCCCGTAAAGATGGCTAAAATCTCTCCGCTCATGATCGCGCCACCGTTGGTCTTCGCCGGTTTCGTGGCTCTTGCCGCCTTTGGCATGTTCCGCCCCGATCCCGAAGGGCTGCCTTCGACGCTGGTGGGGCAGATGGCCCCCGCGCTGCCGGAAAAACCACTGGAAGGGTTTCCCGCCGCGGCACCGGATGTGCTGACCAATGGCGAGGTGACGCTGGTCAACTTCTGGGCCAGCTGGTGCCCGCCCTGCCGCGCCGAACATCCGCAGTTGCTTGATATGCAGGCGCAGGGGCTGTCGATCATCGGGGTCAACTTCAAAGACACAGTCGGCCCCGCAACCAGCTACCTGACCAATGATGGCAACCCTTTCGAAGGCGTCGCCTTTGACCCGCAGGGGCGCACCGCCATCAACTGGGGCGTCACCGCCCCGCCAGAGACCTTCATCATTGCGGGCGACGGCACGGTTCTGTTCCGCTACGCCGGCCCGCTGGTCGGCAGTGACTACGAACAACGTTTCCTGCCGGCGCTGCAAGACGCTCTGAAGAACTGACAGCCGCTTCCAAATGGCCCTAAATCCTCGCCGAAGGCATGGCCCGTAGCAGGCTGCGCCCCGGCAGCGGGCCTATGCGCCACGCCGCCGGTTTCGCCCCGGCTGCCCCCCGCGGCTAGCCCTCATCCGCTGACCAAAAAGGAGACCTCATGCCCGTGATATTGCAAACCAGACTACCGGACGCGCAAACCGGCACGCCCGGATTGCCGGGCACGGGGCCTTGCGGGGCGGAGGACTGGCTGCTGATGGACGAAGCCTACGCGCCGCAGATGGTCTACCGCGAAGCGCTGCTGGCGGACCGACCCGAGGCTGTTTTCTACCAAAGCGAACCCGCCAGACCTGCCGCTGCAGAGCTGTTGTCCGAGGCGCTGACCCTTCTGCCGCGTTTCGGTTTCACCCTCGGGGCTGATGCGGTGGTTTGCCCCGACGGGCGCAAGGTCACGCTGGACCGGTCGCAACCGCTGTGGACGCTGGCGCATCTGGTGCAAGAAGACCTCTGCATCCTGCAAAAGCGTGGCGATGAACATGTGCTGACCGCTGCGGCACTGTGCTTTCCGGCGAACTGGCGGCTGGCGGACAAGATAGAGCAACCCCTGACGGGCATTCACGCCCAGGTCGAGGAATATGACGCCGATATCGCGCGGCGTGTGCAACGTCTGTTTGACGGCGTGCGCGCAGGGCGGCCCCTATGGCGGTTCAATAAACTGCGCTATGCGGATGCGGATCTGCACCAGCCGCGGCGGCGCGAAACAGGCAGCGACATGCCCTTTATCCGGTCAGAGCGGCAGTGCATCCTGCGTCTGCCCGAAAGCGACGCGGTGGTCTTTACGATCCACACCTATGTGGTGCGCGACGGAGATGCGCCTGCCTGAGCGGACCCAGACAGGCGCGATGGTTCGGGAGTGATGGCGCTAGGTCAGGACCAGATGCGGCTGCCCGTCAGAGGTCTTGCGCGGGGAGACCCCCTGCGCATCGACCACCGCATTGATCTGCCGCCGCATATTGCTGAACCGGGGCGAGGTCACAACGTCAATCGCCGTGTCAAAGCGCAGGGTCAGCGACCACATGCCACTGCCCGATAGCCGCGCCGCCTTGATCACACCGGTAAAGGGATGGCCTAGATAGCGGCCTTGCACGCGGTCCCCGGGCGTCCAGCCCTGCGCAGGGGCGGCGGCCTGGGCGCTCAGCGTGTTCCAGTCGCGCGCGCCCCATTGGTGGGCCACCATTTCCAGCGTCGCCGCATGGGACAGTGCTGTGCCTTGGGCCGCAAGGTCCGCGCGCAGCCGTTTGGCTTGGGATTTCAACACATCAGCCGAAGGTACGGCGGTGGGATGGTTTTGGGTTGTCATCATAACACTCCTGCTCTCGCAAAAGTCGAAGGGGGTCCGCGTTGCCCGTCAATCCGCGAGATTGAAGGTGTGTTCTTGATCAAGGACTTCACCGATATGCGGACGGCAGGGGCCTTTCCCTATGGGCTCTATATGGCGCTTGGGTGCTGCAATTGCAATGGGGCGGTGTGGGCGGCAGGGGGCGGATGCCTTCGGCGAGGATTTTCAACCATTTGGAAGCAAAACGC
>NZ_DGMH01000056.1:1416-1664 GCF_002388305.1 Sulfitobacter sp. UBA4523 | reverse complement strand
TTCCACTGTTTGATCACATTGAAGTTGGTTTGCCCTTCCTGATAGCCGGCACCGGGTTGCCAGCCTTTCTGACGCAGGAAGTTCGCGGTCGAGGCCAGCGCGTCGGTCTGGTTGTAGAAATCAACGCGGCCGTCGCCGTTACCGTCCACCCCATAGCGCAGGGCATTGCCGGGCAGGAACTGGGTGTGGCCAAGCTCGCCATGTTTCGCGCCTTTGGTGCCGCCGTTGATCGCGCCGGTATCAACCAG
>NZ_DGMH01000056.1:1012-1163 GCF_002388305.1 Sulfitobacter sp. UBA4523 | reverse complement strand
TCCATCCCGTGGATCGCGATGATCACCCCCGCTGGCACGCCGTAGCGCGCTTCGAGTGACTGGTAGAAGCTTGCATTGCGGGCCTTGCGCTTGCGGCCTTGGGCGACGATCGTATCGGCACCGCGCACCTGCATGAATTTATCAAGCGAAT
>NZ_DGMH01000056.1:451-804 GCF_002388305.1 Sulfitobacter sp. UBA4523 | reverse complement strand
GTTGAAGGATTTCTGGTTGCGGTCGGCGGCGATGGTGCTGCTGGCATAGCGCGCGTTGGCCAGTGCATCGAGCCCCCGTTGACCGACACCCGCGGCGGCGGCCTCTTTCGCGAAGGCGGGTTTCCAGGCGTCGAAGCCTCCCGCGTTGTTGCCACATTGGGCCGCTGCAACTGGGGCGGCGAAGCCCAAAGAAAGCATAAGTGCCGTGGCAAGACGTTTGGTGGGGCGCATGAAATAACCTCTGACTATATTAAACTTCGGCTGACTCTAGCTCAGCTGTTTCGAACTTCAAATAGCAAGACGCATTCCAAGCGAAAGGGCGCCCCGATAGGGACGCCCTTTGCTGTTGGTCT
>NZ_DGMH01000056.1:0-257 GCF_002388305.1 Sulfitobacter sp. UBA4523 | reverse complement strand
CAGCTGTAGTACATGCCGAATTCAACAGGGTGGGGGGTGTGCTCGTATTTGTGCACTTCTTCCATCTTGAGTTCGATATAGCCTTCGATCTGGTCTTTGGTGAAGACGTCACCGGCCAGCAGGTAATCCATATCCGACTGCAGCTCTTCCAGCGCTTCGCGCAGGGAACCGGAAACGGTTGGGATATCGGCCAGTTCTTCGGCGGGCAGATCATAGAGGTTTTTATCCATGGCTTCGCCCGGATCGATCTTGTTCTT
>NZ_DGMH01000005.1:65819-78009 GCF_002388305.1 Sulfitobacter sp. UBA4523 | reverse complement strand
TAGCCGGTCTTGATCCCGTCGGCGCCTTTGTAGGACGACAGGAAGCGACGGTTGGTGTGGCTGACCTTGCGCACGCCCGCATCGGCAGTGATGCGCGAGAACAGGTTGTAGTATTCGGGGTGATCATAGAGCAGGTGGCGGCCCATGATGGTCATGTCATGTGCGGTCGACATGTGGCCGGATTCTGTCAGGCCGTGGGCGTTCTTGAAAGTGGTGTTGGTCATGCCAAGCGCCTTGGCGGTGCGGTTCATGCGGCGGGCGAACTTGGCTTCGGACCCTTCGATGGCTTCCCCGATGGCGGTGGCGGCGTCATTGGCAGATTTGACGGCCGCGGCGCGGATCAGGTAGCGCAGGGCGATGGTCTGGCCCGATTTCAGCCCCAATTTGCTGGGCGGTTCGGACGCCGCGTGGCTGGTGATCTTGACCTTGCTGTCGAGCGAGATCTCACCACGTTTAATCGCCTCGAATGCGATATAAAGTGTCATCATTTTGGTGAGGGAGGCCGGGTGCAGACGGGTATCCGCGTTTCGGGAGTGCAACACTTCGCCGGTTCGGGCGTCGATCACATAGGCGGCGTAGGGGGCCGCCATTGCGCTGAGCGGCAGGATCAGCAAGATCCATATAGCCGCAAGAATAAATAGCCCATACCGGGCTGGCTGCACACGCCGCACTCTCATCATAACTGCCTTTGCTCTGCCTCGGCCGTCGATTTTTCAACTGACCATTATTATTAAGGTAAGGTTACCATAGGACGTGTTTTCGATAAAGGCGTTCGATGTGGTGCAGCCCGGAAAAGCGGCGATTTCCGCGCAGCACATTTAGCGTGTGCCCAAAACTCCGCCACTATAGGGGCGATTGTGGCGGGAATGTGGCGAGAGTTGGGCGACAACGCAGCGAAGGTAAGGCGAGAATACAGCGGCGATCAGGGCAGCAGTTCTGCCACTTCGGACAGGCGCGTGATCTGGTGGAAGCGGGGCGAATCACTCGGGGCGGGGGCGTGCTCCAGCGCCCAGGTGACGCCGTGGGGAATATAGACGCCATGCCCGCCCGCGTGGATCATCGGCACCACGTCCGATTTCATGGAGTTCCCGATCATCATGCCGCGGGCCGGGCCGTCGCCGTGGGTATCAAAGATGCGCTGGTAGGTTTGCGGGGTCTTGTCCGACACGATTTCAATCGCGGTGAACATATCGCGCAGCCCGGATTCAGCGAGCTTGCGTTCCTGATCCAGCAGATCGCCCTTGGTCACCAACACCAGCCGATAGTCGTCTTGCAAGGCTTCGAGGGTTTCGCGCACATCGGGCAGCAGTTCGACCGGATGGGCCAGCATATCCCGCCCTGCCGCCAGCAGTTCGGAGATAACATCGGCCGGCACGCGGCCCTCGGTGACCTCTATCGCGGTTTCGATCATCGAGAGGGTGAACCCTTTGATGCCAAAGCCGTAGTGGGGGATGTTGCGCCGCTCTGCCTCAAGCAGCCGGTCCATCAGGCTGTCGCGGTCGGTGTAATCGGCAAGAAGTTCCGCGAATTTGACCTGTGTCAAAGCAAAGAAGCGTTCGTTGTGCCATAAAGTGTCATCGGCATCAAAACCGATGGTCGTTAGCGGATTGCCCATCTTTGGCGCGCCCTCTTTTCTAATTCTGCTTTAGGGTTATATAGACGCCTACACGACTCACTTGAAACGACTTCTCAGGCAGGAGCAGCAATGCGCCTTGATGATCTTATGATGGCGGGCAAAGACCGGGACGACGACGAAACCGATCTGTTGACCAAGACCAAACCAAAGACCAAGCGGCCGCCTTTGTACAAGGTGATGCTGTTGAACGACGATTTCACCCCGATGGAATTTGTGGTGATCGTGCTTGAACGCTTCTTCGGGCTGAACCATGCCCAAGCCTTCGAGATCATGTTGACCGTGCATAAAAAAGGGCTGGCGGTCGTGGGCGTGTTCAGCCACGAGATCGCGGAAACCAAAGTCGCGCAGGTGATGGATTTCGCCCGGCGTCACCAGCACCCGCTGCAATGCACCATGGAAAAAGAAGAATAACACGTGATTGATGCACGTCTGCAACTGGCGCTTGACGGCGGTGGTCTTGAGTTGCCAGCTGAAGGGACGATTGCCGTCTTTCAGCCCCCCCGTGACAGTGATTTGCCAGGTCTGGACAAAGACCGCGTGCAGATTATCCATGATTTCAAACCGGATTATGACGCATGGGCCGCGCGCGGCTATGATGTCGTGCGCACCATCAAGGACCGCTATGCGGCCTGTATCGTCTGCCTGCCACGTGCGAAGGCCGAAGCCCGCGCCGTGATCGCCGCCGCCTGCGAGGTCTGCGACGGGATCGTTGTGATCGACGGGCAAAAGACCGACGGTGCCGATAGTGTCCTGCGCGAGATGCGCGACCGTGTGACCGTGCAGGGCCCGATCTCGAAGGCTCACGGCAAGATGTTCTGGATCTCGGAACCGGCGGCGGAGTTCTTTTCCGACTGGCGTCAGGGGCCGGAGCTGACCGAAGGCGGGTTCTGGACCGCGCCGGGGGTCTTTTCCGCGGACGGTGTCGATCTGGCCTCGGCGCTGCTGGTGGATGCCTTGCCCGAGAAGCTCGGGGCCGAGGTTGCCGATCTGGGGGCCGGTTGGGGCTTTTTGTCGGCCCACGCGCTGACACGGCCTGACATCAAGAACCTTTATCTTGTTGAGGCGGGACATATGGCGCTGGAATGTGCGCGCCGCAATGTCACCGATGATCGCGCGTCCTTTGCATGGGAGGATGCCACAAGCTGGGAGCCGCCCCACCGCATGGACAGCGTGATCATGAACCCGCCCTTCCACATCGGTCGCGCGGCTGAACCGCAGATCGGGCAGGCGTTTGTTGCCACGGCAGCACGCATCCTGTCGCCGCAAGGCAAGCTGTGGATGGTCGCGAACCGTCATCTGCCCTATGAGGCAGAGCTGAAAACCCGTTTCGCCCATGTCGAGGAAATCGGCGGCGATGCGCGGTTCAAACTGTTTCACGCGGCACGGCCTTTGCGCAAACGCCGATAGGCGGGCCGCGCCTGATTAAGGAACGATTTATGTCATTCTCAATCTCTGGCAAAAGCGTCATCGTCACCGGGGCCGCGAACGGCATCGGTTTGGCGATTGCCCGGCAATTCGCCGACAAGGGCGCAAATGTGATGTGTGCCGACATCGACGAGAAAGCGCTGGTCGAACAGCTGGGCGATGCCAAGGACGACGGCAACATCCGTTTTTTCGCGGGCGATCTGCGGCAACGTCTGACGATTGCGAACCTCGTCTCTGCCACCATTGACGCCTTTGACGAGGTCGACGTGTTGGTCAATGCCTCGCGGCAGTTCCTGCCGACGGATGCGCTGGACAATGATGACACCAGCGTTGAAACCCTGTGGCAGGAAAACGTGATGACCGCGATGCAGCTGACGCAGCAGGTTGCCAAGCGCATGATCAAACAGTCCGAGGGCAAGGAAGACGGCAGCGTGGGCAGCATCGTCAACCTCAGCTCGACCACTTCGCGGCACACACGGCCGGAGTTGATGGCCTATTCCATGGCGGCGGCCGCGCTTGAGCAGATGACGCGGTCGATGGCGCTGACGCTGGCCCCGCATCGCATCCGGGTGAACGCCGTGGCCTTCGGGTCGGTGATGAGCGGGTCGCTGAAAGCGTCCTGCGCCGAGAACCGCGAGTGGCGCGACGATATCCGCAACCACACGCCGCTGGGGCGCATCGCTTCGCCGTCAGAGCTGGCCGACACGATCCAGTATCTTGCCGCCGACAGCTCTAGCTTCCTGACCGGCGAAGTGATCGTTGTGGACGGGGGGCGGTCCTTGCTGGACGCCGTGGACGCGCCGGCACACTAGAGTACGCAGTAACGAAAGGCTTTGCGCATGACCGTTGATTTCGAGGCGGAGAAGACCCGCGCCGCTGAGTGGTTCCGCAGCCTGCGCGACCAGATCGTGGAGGCATTCGAGACGCTGGAGCGTGACCACGCCGAGGGCCCGTTGTCTGATGCCGCGCCCGGCACATTCGAGGTGACCCCGACCAAACGCAGCAGCGACGACGGCAGTGACGCGGGCGGTGGTCTGATGAGCGTGATGCGTGGCGGGCGTGTGTTCGAAAAGGTCGGCGTCAACGTCTCTACGGTGTTTGGCACCTTGGGAGAGCGTGCGCAGGTCGCGATGGCGGCGCGCAAGGGCATCCCCGGCATGGCCGAAGACCCGCGGTTCTGGGCGTCGGGCATCAGTCTGGTCGCGCATATGCAGAACCCGCATGCCCCGGCGGTCCATATGAACACCCGCATGTTCTGGACCCCCCATGCCAGCTGGTTCGGCGGCGGGTCCGATCTGAACCCCTGCATCGAATATGACGAAGACACCGCGCATTTCCACGCTGTGCAAAAGGCGCATCTGGACCCTCATGGCAGCGATCTCTACCCGCGGCTGAAGGCCTGGGCGGACGAGTATTTCTATATCCCGCACCGTCACCGCGCGCGCGGGGTCGGCGGTATCTTTATGGACGATCACGCGACAGGCGATTGGGAGGCGGATTTTGCCCTGACACAGGATATCGGCCGCGCCTTCCTGCCCGCCTATCTGCCGCTGGTGCAAAAGCGGATCACGCAAGACTGGTCAGAGGCGGATAAAGAGGCGCAGCTGGTGCATCGCGGGCTTTATGCGGAATATAACCTTGTCTATGACCGCGGTACGAAATTCGGGCTGGAGACCGGCCATGACGCCAATGCGGTTCTCATGAGCCTGCCACCTTTGGCGAAGTGGATCTAGGGGGCCAGCCCCCGCCCTGCGGGCTCCCCCGGGATAGCTGCCATTTGGAATGAAAAAGGCCCCCGACCGTGCAGGTCGGGGGCCTTTTCGTCTAAACTGGTATCAGCTTATTGCTTTGGCAGCATCACGCCGTCGATAACGTGGATCACACCGTTGGACTGTTTGACATCCGCGATTTCGATGAAGGCCGTATTGCCGTTCTCGTCCGTCAGGATCACGCGGCCATCATCGGCGTAGGAGGCTTGCAGCGTGCAGCCGCCCAGTGTCGGCACGGGGTGTTCGCCGCCGTCGTCCTTGATCATGCCCTGCAGCGCGTCAGCCATCACGGCCTTGCCGACCACGTGGCAGGTCAGGATTTCGGTCAGACGCTCTTTGTTCTCTGGCTTGACCAGCATTTCAACGGTGCCTGGCTCAAGACGGTCGAAACCGGCGTTGGTGGGGGCGAACACGGTGAAGGGGCCTTCGCCTGCGAGGGTATCAACCAGACCGGCAGCTTTCACAGCGGCAACCAATGTGGTGTGGTCGGCAGAGTTCACGGCGTTTTCAACGATGTTCTTGTCGGCGAACATTTCAGCACCACCGACCATGGGGTTCTTCATCTCGTCGGCGAAGGCCGCACCGGCAGTCAGGGCCAGAGCTGCGGTTGCGGTCATCATCTTTTTAGCGAAAGTCATGGTGTTCTCCTCGGTTTATATCGTGATCATTTGGTGATCATGCCGAAGCAACGGGGCCATGCTGCGCTTAGTTTCAAACAGAGCGCGAATTTATTTTGGATGTTATCCTTTGACGTGCCAGTCGAAGAAGCCGGGGCCTGCCTGGGCCAGTAGGTCCTGCGCCAGATCGACGCCCATCTGACCGCCTTGCGCAATAGGGCCGCTGCGGTCACCGGCAATTGCCTCTGACCCGTCGGGGCGCAGGACCTGGCCGCGCAGGTGGAGCGTGTCGCCGTCCAGCGTGGCCAGTCCGGCAATCGGTGTCTCGCAGGATCCGTCAAGCGTGAGCAGAAAGGCGCGTTCGGCGGCCAGACGTTGGCCCGTGGGGGTGTCGTGGATCGCGGCGAGCATGGTTTCGGTATCAAGGTCACCGGCGCGGCGTTCGATGCCGATGGCCCCTTGCGCGACCGCGGGCAGCATCAGCGTATCGTCGATCGGCGTGGCGGGGACGTGTTGCATGCCCAAACGGTTCAGACCGGCCACGGCGAGGAAGGTACATTCGGCCACACCATCGGCGAGCTTTTTCAGCCGCGTCTGCACATTGCCGCGGAATTCGACGACCTGCAGGTCGGGACGCTGGTGCAGCAGCTGCGCACGGCGGCGCAGGCTGGAGGTGCCGACAACCGCGCCTTCGGCCAGTTGGTCCAGCGCCGAGAGGGTGGGCGCGACAAAGGCGTCGCGCGGGTCTTCGCGCGGCAGGTAGGTATCAAGCAGCAGACCCCCCGGCTGGATCGTGGGCATGTCTTTCATCGAATGCACGGCGATGTCGATTTTGCCCGCCAGCAGGTCTTCTTCGATTTCGCGGGTGAACAGGCCCTTGCCGCCGATATCCTTGAGCGGGCGATCCTGAATGACATCGCCGGTGACTTTGATTACGACGATTTCAAACGCCGCCTGTGGGATTTCAAACGCGGCGGCCAGACGGGCGCGGGTTTCGTAAGCCTGGGCCATTGCCAGAGGCGAGCCGCGGGTGCCGATGCGCATGGGGTTTTCGGGGGTGGGCAGGTTCACAGTCATGGCTCTTCTTTAGGGGTGTGGATTTGATCTGACAAGCGGTGCCATTGCCTTGACATCGCGGCGCTACATCTTGACCTAAGACAAAACCATTGAAGAGTAGGAAACCCCGATGCCGCAGACCGACACGCAAAGCAAAACCATTCTGCGTTCATTGGGCGGAGAGACGCTGCCGGTGCCGCCGATCTGGATGATGCGGCAGGCCGGACGCTATCTGCCCGAGTATAAGGCGACGCGGGCGCAGGCGGGGGATTTCCTGTCTTTGTGCTACAACCCCGAGCTGGCGACCGAGGTCACCTTGCAGCCGATCCGTCGTTACGGGTTTGATGCGGCGATCCTCTTTGCGGATATTTTGCTTGTACCGCAGGCACTTGGCGCTGATCTGTGGTTTGTCACCGGCGAAGGGCCGCGCCTGTCCACGGTCACCACGCAGGCGGATTTTGACCAGCTGCGGCCCGTGGGCGATATCCACGAGACGTTGAACCCGATCTATCAGACGGTGCGCAACCTTGCCGGTGAGCTGCCGCGCGAGACGACGTTGATCGGCTTTGCCGGTGCGCCCTGGACTGTCGCGACCTATATGATCGCGGGGCAGGGGACAAAGGATCAGGGGCCCGCGCATCTGCTGCGCACCCAGGATAACGCCCTGTTCGAGAAGCTGTTGGACCTGATTACCAAGGCAACCATCGAATATATGTCTGCGCAAATTGACGCAGGTGCCGAGGTGATGAAGATCTTTGACAGCTGGGCGGGGTCGCTGCCGGGCGATGCTTTCGAGAAATACGCGCTGGCCCCTGCACGCGAGATCACGCAAGAGCTGAAGAAGCGCCACCCCGGTATTCCGATCATCGGTTTCCCGCGCGAGGCCGGCGATAAATACATCGGGTTCGCCAAGGCGACGGGGGTGGATTGTGTGGCGCTGGATAATTCCGTCTCGGCGGATTGGGCGGCCAAACATGTGCAGGTGGACGGTTGCGTGCAGGGCAACCTTGCATCGACCCATATGGTCACCGGCGGGCAGGCGCTGGTGGATGAGACGCGCCAGATCGTCAAAGCCTTTTCCAAGGGCCCGCACATCTTTAACCTAGGCCACGGGATCACGCCGGATGCCGACCCTGACAACGTGCAGCGCATGATTGATACGGTGCGCGAGGGCGAATAATCAAATAAGATTGGCTTTGGCTCTTGACGGGGGCCGAAGCCTGTCATACTCGGAGCGCCGATGGCGTTATAGCTCAGTTGGTTAGAGCGAACGACTCATAATCGTTAGGTCCCTGGTTCAAATCCAGGTAACGCCACCATCTCCCCCCCCACACATGACCTTTGCATGATAGCTGTTGTTCAGCATGGCGTGTCGTGTGTCGTGTTTCCGAGCTGCGTGTTTTTCATCCGCGTGTACCGGAGGTGATTGATAATCCCCTGTCGCTGGTGTCAGAGTGTCACTCAGCTAAAGGCTCGGAACTGCTCGGCAACAGAGCGGTCCGTTTTGACTGAACACGGGAGATTAGAATGATGATGAGAAGAACCCTGATGGGGATCGCGGGTGCGGCCCTTGCCGTTGGCATGAGCGCGACCGGCGCGATGGCGCAAGAGGTCACCCTGCGCATGCACCAGTTCCTACCGCCACAGGCCAATGTGCCCAAACTTATTCTGGATGTCTGGGCCGATAAGGTCGAAGCCGCCAGCGACAACAAGATCAAGATTGAACGCTATCCCTCCATGCAGCTTGGCGGGAAGCCACCTGAGCTGATGGACCAAGCGATTGACGGTGTGGCCGATATCGTCTGGACGGTGGTGGGCTATACCCCCGGCCGCTATCCCACGACCGAAGTGTTCGAGCTGCCCTTTATGGTCACCGACGCCCGCGCGGCGAGCTCTGCCTATTGGCAGATGTTCGAAAAGCACATGAAAGACACCGAGTTCAAGGACGTACATATTCTGGGCACATGGGTTCACGGCCCCGGCATGCTGCACACCAACACCGAAGTGCGGTCGCCCGACGATATGCAGGGTCTGAAGATTCGCGGCGGGTCGCGTCTGGTGAACCAGCTGCTCGAGATTACCGGCGCGACGCCAGTGGGCATGCCGGTTCCGGCGATTCCCGAAGGTCTGTCCAAGGGCGTGATCGACGGCACCACGATCCCGTGGGAAGTGACGCCATCGTTGAAAGTGCCGGAACTGGTGAAGAACCACACCGAATTTGACGGTGCTGCACTTTATACGCTGACCTTCGTGCTGGCGATGAACAAGGACCGCTATGACGGGCTGTCGGATGAGCTGAAAAAGGTTCTGGATGAAAACTCCGGTCTGGAATTTTCGGTCTTTGCGGGGGGCACGCAGGCCGATGCCGATGGCCCTGCGCGTCAGGTCGCGGTTGATCTGGGCAACAACATCGTCGAGCTGAACGAAGAAGAGACCCAAGTCTGGCGCGACGCGTCGCAGCCGATCTATGACAGCTGGATTGCCGATATGGACAGCAAGGGCATCGACGGTCAGGCGCTGATCAATGAGGCGCGTGAACTGATGGATGCCTACGGCAAATAATTCCTGACGACGATAGCAGGCCCGCGGTGCATCCCTGCGCCGCGGGCCTGATTGCTTGATACACCCCAAAATACCTAGACAAGATTGAGAGAACCATGCGTCGGCTGATATATTTTCTTGCCCGCTTTACCGCCGTGATCGGAGGGCTGGTGCTGATGGCGCTGGTGCTGATGACCACGGCCTCTATCATCGGGCGCACGGTCAACAAGATGCTGCATAGCCCCTTCTTTCAGGAGAAGCTGACCGGCCTGTCGCAGGGGCTTATTGACATGGGCATCGGCGAGATCAACGGCAATTATGAATTGCTGGAGGCGGGGGTTGCCTTCGCCATCTTCTCGTTCCTGCCGATCTGCCAGTATTACGGCGCGCATGCCACGGTGGATGTGTTTACCTCTTTCCTGCCGGCGCGGGTGAACCGCTGGATCATGGCCTTTTGGGAGGTCGTTCTGGCCGCGGTGATCATGCTGATCATCTGGCGTCTCTACGAGGGGATGCAACGCTATCTTGGCAATGGTGAGACGACATTGTTCCTGCAATTTCCGGTGTGGTGGGCCTATGCCGCCAGCTTTGCGTCCGGCGTGATTGCCAGCGTTGTGTCGGTCTATTGCGCCGTGATCCGCGTGATAGAGGCGATCCGCGGCACCGATATTCTTCCCAGCGAACAAGGGGCACATTAAGATGACCAACCTAGAACTGGGCTTCTGGTCCTTTCCGGTGCTGCTGCTGATGATCTTTCTGCGCGCCCCTATCGGACTGGCGATGCTGCTGTGCGGGTTTGGCGGCTGGTATCTGGCAATGGGGGGTAACCCCACGCCGCTGCTGTCAAAGCTCAAGTCCGAGACCTATACGACGTTTTCCAGCTATTCGCTGAGCATCATTCCCATGTTCCTGCTGATGGGCCAATTCGCGACCCTATCGGGGATGAGCCAAGCCCTGTTCAAAGCGGCAGAGAGCTTTTTGGGACATCGTCGCGGTGGTGTGGCGATGGCGGCCGTGGGGGCCTGCGCGGGCTTTGGCGCGATCTGCGGCAGCTCGCTGGCGACAGCGGCGACCATGTCGAAGGTCGCGCTGCCCGAGCTGCGCCGCTATGGCTATTCCGGCGGGTTTTCCACCGCGACACTGGCTGCGGGGGGGACATTGGGCATCCTGATCCCGCCGTCGGTCATTCTGGTGATCTATGCGATCCTGACAGAACAGAATATCGCCAAGCTGTTTCTGGCGGCCTTCCTGCCCGGTGTGCTGGCGGCCATCGGCTATGTTATCACGATCTCGATCTATGTGCGTCTGAACCCCAAATCCGCGGGCGTGCGCCCTGCGGTGCCCATGGGGGACCGCTTCAAGGCGCTGGCGAATACATGGCCGGTGCTGGTGATCTTTTTCGTCGTCGTGGGCGGCATCTATCTGGGGTGGTTCACCCCGACCGAAGGCGCGGCTGTGGGCGCTGCGGGCACTGGTCTGGCGGCGTTGCTGGCGGGTAGTCTGAACTGGGCAGTCTTGCGCGAAAGCCTGATGGGCACGGCGAAAACCACGGGGATGATCTTTTTCATCGTGCTGGGGGCGGGGTTCTATAACGGCTTTCTGGCCCTGTCGGGCGTGCCGCAATTCATGGCTGACTGGGTCGTGGGGCAGGGCTATAGCCCGTGGTTCGTGCTGGTCGTGATCCTTGTCTTCTACCTCGTTTTCGGCTGCCTGATGGACAGCCTGTCGATGATCCTGCTGACAGTGCCGATCTTTTTCCCCGTCATATCGGCGATGGATTTCGGGATGAGCACAGAGCATCTGGCGATCTGGTTCGGCATCCTTGTGCTGATCGTGGTCGAGGTCGGTCTGATCACGCCGCCGGTGGGGATGAACCTGTTCATCATCAACTCGATGGACCGTGAAACCCCGATGACAGAGACCTATAAGGCCGTGATGTATTTTGTCGGCTCCGACATCGTGCGGGTGATCATTCTGGTGATGTTCCCCGCGATCACGCTGTTCCTGCTGCCCTGAGGGGACACAGCGATGTGACATGAAAAAAGGGCCGCGTCTGACGCGGCCCTTTCATTTCGGGAATGGCAAACGGGTGTTTACGACGTCCAGGCCATTCGCGCAGGGTGGTATTCAAAGCCGATGTGGTGTCCGGCCCCGACCAGCCCTTCGCGGGTGTGGTTATAAAGCGAGCGCCAGTAAGGCTGGATCGTGACGCCTTCGTTCTGGATCAACGCTTCGCCCTTGGCCATCAGAGCGCGACGTTTTTCGACATCGGCGACCGAGAGGGCCTCGGTCAGGAGGGCGTCGAATTCGGGGTTGGACCAGCCAAATTCGTTCCACGCCTCGCCCGAGCGATAGGCCAGCGCCCAGATCTGCACACCCAGCGGACGCGCGTTCCAGTTGGTCGAGGAGAAGGGGTATTTCGTCCAATCATTCCAGAAGGTCGACCCCGGCAGGATCGTGCGTTTCACCTTGATGCCAGCGTCGCGCAACTGTGCGGCGACCGCATCTGTGGTGTCCTTGCGCCATGCATCGTCGATCGAAAACAGCTCGTGTTCGTAGTCGGCCATGCCGGCCTCTTCCATCAGGGCGCGGGCACCTTCGGGGTCCGCCTCGCGCGGGGGGAGCTCGGCATATTCGGGGTGCATCGGGCCGACGTGGTGGTTTTCGGCCACCAGCCCGCGACCGGCATAGCCCAGTTCAAGCAGCACGGCGTTGTCAACCGCCATGGCCAGCGCCCGGCGGACACGCGCATCGGCGTAGGGTGTCTTGCCATCCACCTCGGCCAGTTGGTTGGGGCGGATCACGATGGTTGCACCCGTGGCGATTTCGTTCTGGTTCCAGCCGTCCAGCGTGCTGAACACGTCGATGAATTCACCCTCGATGGAATAGGTGGCGTCGATCTCTTCTGCTTCGGCAGCGGCGACAAAGGCCGAAGGGTCAGTGCCGTAGTCGATATATTCCAGCCGGTCGATATAGGGCCCGCCGTAGACTTCGGTGCCCCACCACGTGTGGTCGGGGTTCTTGACCAACACGGCCTTGATCCCGACTTCGACGGATTCAGGCAGGTAGGCACCGGTGCCGACAGGGTTTTCGAGCATGGTTTCCGGATCAAACCCTTCGGGGACGATAGCGGCGGGGTAATCGGG
>NZ_DGMH01000005.1:65200-65659 GCF_002388305.1 Sulfitobacter sp. UBA4523 | reverse complement strand
CATAGCGGCGGGGTAATCGGCCATGCCGGGGATCAGGGTGATGTCGGGGCGGGGCAGCGACAGCTTGACCGTATGGTCATCCACCACGGTGATCGCGCCTTCGATCGCCTGACCGGAGTCCTCGTCGATCAGCGTGGCAAAGCGCCCGGCCATCGAGTTGCCCTCGACCGATTTATCGCACCAGCCCGTGATGTTGCGCGCCACATCGTTGGCGGTGAAGGGCGTGCCATCGTTCCACGTGACACCTTTGCGCACATTCAGCACATATTCGGTGGCGTCTTCGTTGATCTCCCAGCTTTCGAGCAATGCGGGGGTGAAGGTGCCGTCATTCTCCCAGATCGCGAGATATTCGAGCCAGCCACGGGTGATGTTGGCGATCTGCGACCAGTCGTAGGTGCGCGGATCTTTCAACGCGCGGACCTCCATCTGCATCCGTACGGTGCCGCCGGATTTATGCGC
>NZ_DGMH01000005.1:64599-65056 GCF_002388305.1 Sulfitobacter sp. UBA4523 | reverse complement strand
GCCGCATGTGCGGGCGCTGCCATGCCGATCATCGCATAGGCGGTTGTCGCCGTGGCCCCAAAGGCGCTGGCGAGGGCCAGAAATTCGCGTCGGTTGACCGGATCGCGTTTGGCAGCTTCGGCAGAGGCGTGGATGGCGGCGGGTAAGGGGGTGCCGGTACGGGTTAAGAACGTCATGATCTTCCTCTCTGGTCGGGTGCTGCCCCTGTGGTTCGGGCGGCGGATACGAAGCACAAGCACAGGCGCTGGATGCTTTGCGGTGATGCAGCTTTGCTGCGTTTATTGGCTAGAAATGTAACTAGCGTGTATCACAGAGTTTCAAGCATTGCGCGGCGGTGCGTCAACCCACAGCAGCGGCGGTCACCGGGGTTTGCGCAAAACGCAATGCGCGCCCGATCCAGTTCAGGATCAGACGCGCGACCCGTGGCGCGCTCTCGGGCGCCTCCGGCGGGAGTTTA
>NZ_DGMH01000005.1:45502-64443 GCF_002388305.1 Sulfitobacter sp. UBA4523 | reverse complement strand
AGTTTATTTGGCAAAATGAAGCGCGGTTATGGCGTGGGTTTCGCAGGCAGGATCGTACCGGCGCAGGCCCCGAAGCCGATGCGATAGCCGTCGCCTGCGGCGTGGCCGGTCAGGATCATCGTATCCCCGTCCTGCACAAAGCTGCGGGTGGTGCCATCGTTCAGCGCGATCGGCTCCGCGCCGCCCCAGCTGAGTTCGAGCAAGCTGCCGCGGGCATCTTTGTCGGGGCCGGAGATGGTGCCGGAGCCGAGCAGATCGCCCGCGTTCATCGCGCAGCCCGACGCCGCGTGATGCGCCAGTTGTTGCGGGGCGGAATAATACATCGTGTTGTAATTGGTACGCGCGATGACCTGTTGTTCGCCGCCATCGGGCTGGATGATCACAGACAGGTCAATGTCATATAGCATCGGTTTCGGCTCTGCCAGATAGGGCAGCAGATCAACCTCGCGCTCGGGCGTGGAGGCGCGGAAGGGTTCAAGCGCCGCTTTCGTCACGATCCACGGAGAGATGCTGGTGGCGAAGGCCTTGGCCTGAAACGGCCCGAGCGGTTGATACTCCCACGCCTGAATGTCGCGCGCAGACCAATCATTCAGCAGCACATAGCCAAAGATCATCTCGTCCGCTTCGGCCACGCTGGGGGTGTCGCCCATATCGGTGGAGGTGCCGACGATGGCCCCCATCTCGAGCTCGATATCAAGGCGTTGGCTGGGGCCGAAATACGGGGTCTCGGCGTCCGCCGGTTTGATCTGCCCGTTGGGCCGCCGGATGTCGGTGCCGGAGACGACAACGGTCGAGGCGCGGCCGTTATAGCCGATGGGCATGTGCAGCCAGTTCGGGGGCAGCGCGTTTTCCGCGCCCCGAAACATGGTGCCGACGTTGGTCGCATGGTGCCGTCCCGCGTAGAAATCGGTGTATTCCGAGACGACAATCGGCATGTGCAGGCGGATGTCAGCCATGGGGACAAGATGCGGGGCGACCTTGGCCTGGTCGGGGCTGCCGGTTGCCAGCAGGTCGGTCAGGCGGTCGCGCAGGGTGGCCCATGCGTCGGGGCCCAGATCCATGACGTCATTCCAGTAGGGCACATCGAAGACAGGATCGAAGTGGAGCAGGATCAGGTCTTCGGCCTCTACCGCGGCCATGTCGAGCACCATATCCCCGATTGCCACGCCACAGCGCGGTTCGAGCGTGTCGGTGGAAAACACACCGTACGGCAGGTTGTTGAGCGGGAAGTCGGTGTCGGCGCTGTTCGCGCTTTCAACCCAAGAGGTGAGCAATGTCATCGGTGTTCCTTGCGTGTCGCTGCGGGTGCGGGAAAGCTACCTTGCAAAATCTGCTTCGTTGGTAATAGTCCTTTGTGTAACTAACAAGCGATTGCCCTGATGCCAGACCAGAATTTCGAGCTGACCCATTTCCTGCCCTACCTTCTAAATCAGGCAGCGGAAGCGAGCAGTCTGGCGTTTCAGCGCACCTATAAAGATCGCTACGGGATGCTGCGGACCGAGTGGCGGGTGCTGTTTCATCTGGGGCTTTATGGCGAGATGACGGCCAGCGATATCGGGCAGCGGGCGAATATGCATAAGACCAAGATCAGCCGTGCGGTGCAAAAGCTGACAGAGCGGCGGTTCGTCACGCGGCTGCGCGGGGATCAGGACCGGCGGACCGAGATGCTGTCCCTGACGACACAGGGTCGCGCGGCCTATGAGCATCTTTACGAGGTGGCAAAGGCCTATGACGCGCGTTTGACGGCGGATTTAACGGCGGCGGAGCGGGAGACGCTGAAGCGGTTGCTGGTCAAACTGGCAGCGGGACAGGGCAGCGCGGGCTGACAGCGGGCTGTCGGGGGGGGGCAGAGGGCAAAGGGGGGCACATGCCCCCGCGCGCAGGTTCAAAAGTTGATGTCGACGCCGGGTAGGTCCAGCGCTTTCATCAGGTCGCGCAGCTCTTGCCGTGCCGCGACATTCGAGATGTTCAGCTGCTTGACGCCGATATCCTTGAGGTCGAGCAGGGTCAGGCCACGGGGGAAGAGCTCGCGGAAGATGACGCGTTCGTTAAAACCGGGGGCAATGCGGAACCCGATGCGTTTGCTCAGGTTGGCGATGGCGCGTTCCATCTTGTCCTTGTTCACCATGCGCTGCGCGCCCATGCGGTTGCGCACAACGATCCAGTCGATCGGGGCAAGGCCCGCTTGTGCCCGCAACTGCCGCGCGTTCCAGACCATTTCGGAATAGACGGAGGGGCCGGTGATCTTGTCGCCCATAGCGTCGGTGCGCGCCAGCAGATCGAAATCGATAAAGCTGTCGTTCAGCGGCGTGATCAGCGTGTCGGCCAGCGAATGCGCCACCTGGCTGAGACGGGTGTGGGACCCCGGGCAGTCGATCAGGATGAAATCGGAGGTCGGTTCAAGCTCTGCCACGGCGGCGCTGAGGCGATGGTCATAGATGTTTTCGCCGGGCTGCAGGCTGCTTGCCTCGATCTCTGGCAATTCGTGCATCTCGGGCGAGGGGAGGTCGAGCTCGGCACTGGCGAGGAAGGATTTACGGTTGTCGACATAGCGCCCGAAGGTGCGCTGGCGCAGGTCCAGATCCAGCACGCTGGTCTTATGCCCCATTCGTGCAAGGGCTGTTGCCACATGCATCGAAACGGTGGATTTCCCCGCCCCGCCTTTTTCATTCCCGACGACGATGATATGCGCCATTGCCTTTTGTCCCTTTCACTCCCCGTTTTTATCGGGGTCACATTGGGAAAAACCATATGGCAGCGATGGCGCTTTTGAAAGCGTTTGTGGCTCTAGATTGTGGTTATTGTTGCGAAATTCACCCGCAGGAACGCGCCGTGCAAGCGCAGTGCCTGCTAGCCCGATCGGCGCAGCGGCGGGGTGTGCGCACCCATGCCGCCGGTGTCGATCGCGACGGCGGTATCCTGGGTCACATCCAGATGGGCGCGGCAATCAGCGGCGATCTGGGTCAGCGCATCATGAGGCCCGTGCAGACGTTCTAGCGCGCCAGCAAGCACCAGTGCTTGGGCATAGCAACCACGGGCGACCAGATCACGGGCCGCGGTCAAATCCTCGGCCGGGAGGGGGGCGGGATCAGCCTGCGCGCGCGGGGCCTTGCCGCTGTTGGCACCGCGAGGCGGTCGGGGTGGGGAAGAGAGCGGGAAAGCGGGCATCAGCGAACCTTTCGTGGAGGGCTGAGAAGACTATGGGCCGTAGTTGCTTTCTAAAACCTAAACAGCCGCCGCTTTGTTCCGTAAAATGTGACCTGACCCTTGGGCAAGGACGCGATGTCGCACCTCGGGCTAAGCCACAGTCGTGAAACGAAAAATGGCGCGCCCGCGAGGGCACGCCATCTCTGAATTCCGCAATGGAGAGGGTTTAGAAGCCCAGACCTGCGTATTTGTTTTTGAACTTGGACACGCGGCCGCCGGTATCCATCAGGCGGGATGTGCCGCCGTTCCATGCAGGGTGCACGGAGGGGTCAATATCCAGCGCCAGTTGGTCGCCTTCTTTGCCGTAGGTCGATTTCATTTCCACAACGGTGCCATCTGTCATTTTGACGTTGATGGTGTGGTAATCGGGGTGTGTATCGGGTTTCATGACAGCTCTCCTTACGCGTTCGCGCCAGATTTTGGCTTGTAGTGTACGTTTTCAACGATACGTGCCGACTTACCACGACGCGAGCGCAGGTAGTACAGTTTCGCACGACGCACACGGCCACGACGGACAACGGTGATGCTTTCGATGTTGGTGGAGTGCAGCGGGAATACGCGCTCTACGCCTTCACCAAAGGAAATCTTGCGCACGGTGAACGAACCGGCAATGCCGTGGCCGTTGTTGCGTGCAATGCAGACGCCTTCGTAGTTCTGAACGCGGGTACGTGTACCTTCGGTCACTTTAAAGCCCACGCGGATGGTGTCACCGGCGCGGAAGTCTGGGATTTCTTTCCCCAGTTCGGCGATTTGTTCCGCCTCGATCTGTGCAATCAGGTTCATCTGATCGTCTCCTATGAATGCTCGCGGTTAGTCCACGAAGTTTTGTGCGATCCAATAGCTTCGGTCTGTCTGGCGGGCCCGCCGTGGCGTCCCATCGAAGGTAGGGTCATCTTTGCTTGTCATCTGCGGATGCAGAAAAGACTGGAGCCGCACGTGCGCGATTCCAGACTTGCGCGTCGTATAGGCGGGATGCCCCTTCAGATCAAGAGCGTATCACCCGTACGCGCGCATGTTTTCAGCCGGTGAAATAGGGGCGCAGATTGTGCCGCACGCGGTCCAGCACGGTGTCGCCCTCCAGATCGGGGACGAAACGTTGGCCGGTAATCGCCTCGAACGCGTCGATATAGACTTGCGAGGTGGCGGCGATCAGGTCGGCGGGGATTTCGGGGATGTCATCGTGATAGGGGTCGCAGCGGGCATCGACCCAGGACCGGATCACATCCTTGTCGAAGGACGGCGGGCGTGTGCCGTTTTCCAGCGCGGCGTCATAGCCTTCGGCGAGCCAGAACCGCGAGCTGTCGGGGGTGTGGATTTCATCGGCCAGCAGGATATTGCCCTGCGCATCAGTGCCGAATTCATATTTTGTGTCCACGAGGATCAGCCCGTTTTTCGCCGCCATTTCCTGACCGCGGGCAAAGAGTTTCAGGGCGATGTCGCTGATCTGGTCCCATTGCGCCTGGGTCAGCAGCCCTTGGTCCACGATCTCTTGGGCGGTTAGCGGGGCATCGTGTCCGCCGTCGAATTCCTTGGAGGTGGGGGTGATGATCGGCGCGGGCAGCGCCTGATTGTCGCGCAGGCCATCGGGGAAGCGGTGGCCGTACATCTCCCGTTCACCTTTCTTGTATAGCGTCAGCACCGATGTCCCTGTGGAGCCGGCGAGATAGCCGCGCACGACGAACTCTACGGGCAGGATGGTCAGATGCTTGCCGATCACCACATTGGGGTCGGGGTAGTCGAGCACGTGGTTGGGGCAGATGTCGGAGGTGTTGTCGAACCAGAACCGCGCGGTCTGGGTCAACACCTGACCCTTGAACGGGATGGAGGTGAGGATACGGTCAAAGGCTGAAATACGGTCAGAGGAAATCAGGATGCGCCGGTCGTCGGGCAGGTCGTAGCAGTCACGCACCTTGCCGAAATAGGGGTTCGGCAGCTCATCAATGCGGGCGTGATCAAGGGTGCGGGTCAGGTCTGTCATGGTCTGCCTTCCGTGGGGGTCACTTCTTGGACGTATATGTCGCCCACATGTCGGGGCGTCGTTGTTCTGTCAGGGTTTCTGACTGGGCCTGCCGCCATTTGGCAATTTCGCCATGGTTGCCGGACATGAGAACCGGCGGAATGGGGCGGTCTTTCCATTTGGCGGGGCGGGTGTATTGCGGGTGTTCCAGCAGGCCAGAGGAATGGCTTTCCTCGACCACGCTGTCGGCATTGCCCAAGACACCGGGCAAGAGCCGCACGGTGGCGTCGATCATGGCTTGCGCGGCCAACTCTCCGCCGGTCATGACAAAATCGCCAAGGGAGACTTCGGTGATGCCGTAATGGTCGATCACCCGCTCGTCGACGCCTTCGAAACGGCCACAAAGGATGGTCACGCCGGAGCAGGTGGCCAGATCCTGCGCCATCGCCTGATCAAACCGCCGCCCGCGCGGAGACATATAAAGGATAGGCCAGCGTCCGGCGGCACCGGCCATTGCATCCTCGATCGCGGGGCCGACGACATCGGCGCGCATGACCATACCTGCGCCGCCGCCCGCGGGGGTGTCGTCAACATTGCGGTGTTTGCCTACGCCGTAGCCGCGCAGATCATGGGTGCGCAGCTGCCATGTGCCTTCTTGCAGGGCGCGGCCCGTCAGGCTAGCCCCCAGCACACCGGGGAACAGTTCGGGGAAGAGGGTCACGATCTCGGCCCGCCAGACGCCGGCGTAATCGGGCGTGTCCTGCATCAGCTCGCGCGGCTTGAACGTCGGACGGACAGATTGCCGCCCGTGGGAGCGTGAAGGGGTGCTCATGTGATCGCGGCCTGTGTCATGCGGGCCTTTCGTACGGGCTTAGACGTCTTTTGCATCGGGCAGGATGCCCTCGGGCGGGTCGGCGATGATGCGGCCCGTGGCGAGATCGACCGTGGGCACCGCCGCCTTGGTGAAGGGCAGGAATACGGTCTGCGCGCTGCCCGCAAGCTGCGTTTCCAAAAGATCGTCAGCGCCGTGGTTCTGGACGGTCTTGACCTTGCCGATCAGCGTGCCGCCGGTGTCATAGACCTCTAGCCCGATCAGGTCGGTGTGGTAGAATTCATCGTCGGGCAGCGACGGCAGCTGGTCGCGCTGCGCAAACAGCACGGTGCCGCGCAGGGCGTCGGCCTCTTCTTTAGAGGTGACATCGGTGATGCGCGCGACAAAGCCGTTTTTGACCGGACGCACCAGCGCAAGGTTGAAGCTGCGCGTGCCATCCTCGCTAGAGAGCGGGCTGTAGCTTTCGATATCTTCGGGCACCGCGCAGTAGCTTTTGATCCGCAGTTCCCCACGGACACCATATGCGCCAGAGATCGCGCCCACCGAAATTTTATCGCTCACTGCAAAAGCTCCGAGTTTAAGCAAATTGTACCGGTCCACTGACCCTCGCCCGCGCGGCACTCCGATTTCATCAGGGTGCGTTCGAACCAGATGCCGATGGCAACACCGATGCCGAGGATGAAAAGAAGGCGCAAAAGACGAAACATTGTCAGCTTCCAATCTGGTCCAGGGGCGGGGCGCAGGGGACCGATGAGGGCAGGCCGCTGCGACGGGACGTGTCATTTCGTGTACCACGTACATCGGACAGGCTGCACGCGCAAAGATGCGGGCTGTCGGATATACCTGAAATCCCCGGCGCGGCAGGAACCGCGCCGGGGGATGTGCCGATTATTCTTCGGCGGCGTCTTCTGCAGGTGCAGCAGCGGCTTCGGCAGCAGCGGCGGCCTTGGCTGCTTTCTCTTCAACGCGCTCTTGCGCTTTCTTGCCGGGGGTACCCTTCTTGGGGTTGTTCCGCTCGGTTTTCTCTTTCACGCCAGCGGCTTCCAGCATGCGTGCAACACGGTCGGTTGGCTGCGCGCCTTGGCTGATCCAGTATTGAACGCGCTCAACGTCCATTTTCACGCGCTCTTCGCTGTCTTTTGCCAGCAGCGGGTTGTAGGTGCCCAGCTTCTCGATGAAGCGGCCGTCACGTGGCATGCGGCTGTCCGCTGCAACGATGCGGTAGAAGGGGCGCTTTTTGGAACCGCCACGGGCGAGACGAATTTTCATGGACATAAGTAGTTTCCTTTAGTTGAGACTGGGGTCAGGGACGCGCCCGGACCTATGATTGGTGTTGTTTGTGGTGCTGAATGACTTCAGCGATGATGAAGTTCAGAAACTTCTTGGCGAATTCGGGATCGAGGTCAGCCTCTTTCGCCAAATCTTCGAGCCGCTTGATCTGGTTCGCTTCGCGGTCCGGATCAGAGGGGGGAAGGTCGTGTTCGGCTTTGAGTTTCCCCACAGCCTGCGTGTGTTTGAACCGCTCGCCCAGAGTATAGACCAGGATCGCGTCCAGACGGTCGATGGAGGCGCGGTGTTCTTTCAGAACCTCGGCGGCGCGGGTGACAGGATCGGTCATGCGGCGGCTCCTTTCACGGCGAAGGGGAAGGCGCGTTGCAAGGGCAGGTGCCTCCGGCGGGAGTTTATCTGGCAAAATGAAGCGCGGATCATTTCTTTTTCCCGAAACCGGAGAGGCCGCCGGGCAGGCCCGCACCGCCGCCTATTCCGCCCAGACCACCAGGCAGTTTGCCGCCCATCTGTTTGGCCGCGGCTTCCAGCGCTTTGGGGTCCATCTGGGACGGGTCCATGCCGCCGGGCATGCCGCCTTTGCCCATCATGCCCTTCATCGCTTGCTTGAGCATGCCGCCCTTGCCCATTTTGCCCATCTTTTTCATCATGTCGCCCATCTGGCGGTGCATCTTCATGAGCTTGTTGAGTTCGGACACTTCCATGCCTGCGCCTTTGGCGATGCGCTTTTTGCGGCTGGCTTGAAGCAGCGCGGGGTTGGCGCGCTCTTTCTTGGTCATGGATTGGATCAGGGCGATCTGGCGTTTGAGAATCTTGTCATCAAAGCCCGCGTCTTCGACCTGTTTCGCCATTTTGCCCATGCCGGGCATCATGCCCATCATGCCTTGCATGCCGCCCATCTTTAGCATCTGTTCAAGCTGCATTTTCAGGTCGTTCATGTTGAACTGACCTTTGGCCATGCGCTTCATCATCTTTTCGGCTTGTTCAGCCTCGATGGTTTCTTGCGCTTTCTCGACCAGGGCGACGATATCGCCCATGCCAAGGATACGGCCCGCGATGCGTTCGGGTTCGAAGGTTTCCAGCGCGTCCATCTTTTCGCCCAGGCCGACGAATTTGATGGGTTTGCCGGTGACGGCGCGCATCGACAGCGCAGCACCGCCGCGGCCGTCGCCGTCCATACGGGTCAGCACGACGCCGGAGATGCCAATGCGGTCGTTGAAGTTTTCAGCGGTTTGCACGGCGTCCTGGCCGGTGAGACCATCGACGACCAGCAGGGTTTCACGGGGGTTGGCGACATCGCGCACCGCTTCGACCTGGCGCATCAGCTCTTCGTCGATCGACAGGCGGCCCGCGGTGTCGAGCATATAGACGTCGTAGCCGCCCATCGATGCCTGCGTCTTTGCGCGTTTGGCAATCTGGACGGGGTTTTCGCCTTTGACGATGGGCAGCGTATCGACGCCGATCTGCACGCCGAGGATCGCCAGCTGTTCCATCGCCGCAGGGCGGTTCACGTCGAGCGAGGCCATCAGCACGCGCTTGCCGTCGCGGTCTTTCAGACGTTTTGCGAGCTTTGCCGTGGTCGTGGTTTTACCGGAGCCTTGCAGGCCGACCATCAGGATCGGGGCGGGGGGGCTGTCAATTTTCAACGCGCCGGGTTCGCCTTCGCCTTTCAGCGTGTCGATCAGCGCGTCGTGGACGATCTTGACGACTTGCTGGCCGGGGGTGATCGATTTGGTGACGGCCTGACCGGTGGCCTTGTCCTGCACCGCTTTGACGAAATCACGCGCGACGGGCAGGGACACGTCCGCCTCGAGCAGGGCGACGCGGACTTCGCGCAGGGCGGTTTTCACATCCTCTTCCGAGAGGGCACCCTGTTTGGTGAGACGGTCAAAAACGCCGGAGAGGCGTTCGGAAAGATTCTCAAACATGGGCCATGGCCCCCTTCGATCGGTTGCGGTGCCCCTCAGATAGGATGCCCGCGTTGAATACGCAAATGCCCCCACGGGCGTAACACGCTGGTGGGGGGCGATCTCTGGCCGCGCCAGAGACCGGAAGACATGGTGCTTCCGGAGATTGCGGATCGTTTAGGCGAGCGGCGGGTCTGAGTCAACCCGCCGCGCCGCCCGAGGATTATGCTGCTTTGAGTGCATCCACAGCTTCGTTCGCGCGGGCGATGGTGCCTTCGGCATCTGTTGCCAGCGCGTCGGCGGCCACGATGGTCACGTCGGTCATGCCCATGAAGCCCAGAACGGCCTTGAGATAGCCGGTGTTGAAATCCGCCTCGGACCCGGCGGGCACGCCACCGGAGGCCATCGCCACGATCACGCGCTTGCCTTTGACCAGACCTTCGGGGCCGTTTTCGGTATAGCGGAAGGTAACGCCGACACGGGCGACCAGATCGATCCACGCCTTCAGCGACGCGGGCACGCTGAAGTTATAGATGGGCGCGCCGATGACGATAGTGTCGGCGGCCAGAAGCTCTGCGACGAGCTTGTCGGATTCAACCAGCGCTTCGCTTTGCTCGGGCGTGCGGTCTGTCTCGGGGGTGGCGCGGGCGATGGCCCATGTTTCAGTGATCTGGGGCAGGGGTTCGAGAGCCAGATCGCGGACGGTTACATCATTGTCGCCCAGTTGCGCGATGATCCGGTCGGTGAGGCCGCGGGTCACAGAGCTGGTGGTGTTGGCAGAGGAATCGATACGCAAGATAGACATGGGAGGATATCCTTTCGTGTTAACTTTCTTCCCTTTACATGACCCTTGCTCGTGCGAACGCAACTGGCGAAACTGCGGGTGATGTGTTCAATAATGCACAGTCGGGCAGACGAGGGGCCGAGAATGGACAATTGGGAAGAAATCAAGACGGCCTATCAGGTGGCGCGCATGGGCACGGTCAGTGGCGCGGCCGAGGTTCTGGGTGTCCATCATGCGACGGTGATCCGCCATGTGGATGCGCTGGAACGACGGTTGTCGGTAAAGCTATTCCAACGGCACGCGCGCGGCTACAAAACGACGGAGGCAGGCGAGGATCTGCTGCGTGTGGCCTCTGCCACGGATGACCAGTTCAGCCAGCTTGCCAGTCGCATCAAGGGGCGCGGCGAAGCGGTGTCGGGCGAGCTGGTCGTGACCTCTCTGATGGAGCTTTCAAGCTGGATGACCCCTTTGTTGGTCGCGTTCCAGAGGGAAAACCCGGATGTGACCCTGCGCTTTCTGACCGGGGAGCGATTGTTCCGGCTGGAGTATGGCGAGGCGCATATCGCGATCCGTGCGGGGCAGGTGCCCGAGCAGCCGGACAACGTCGTGCAGCCTTTCTATCAGTTCCAGATGGGGCTGTTCGCGCATAAGGACTATATCGCGGCCTTTGGGATGCCGTCGGGGGTCGAGGAGTATGGCAACCATCGGTTTGTCGGCCATGACGACGCGCAGATGCGTGCGCCCTTCTTCAAATGGATGCGCGAGGTGGTGCCCGCCCATGCGATCTCCTTTCGTGGTCTCCATGCAGACGCGCTCCGCGTTGCGGTGCTGGAGGCGGCGGGGATTGGGTTTGTCGATCTGATCGAGGGGCGCGCCAACCCCGATCTGGTCGAGGTGCACCCGCATCTGCCGGAATGGGATTCGATGCTGTGGCTGGTCACCCATGTTGATCTGCACCGCACGCCCAAGGTGCAGGCCTTGCTGTCGTACCTGAAAAAAGCCGTGAAGACGGGGCTGTGATGCGTTCTGATCTGCAGGGGCATCTGGCGATGCTGGCATTTTCGGCTCTGGTGGCAGGGTCATTTTCGCTTGGGTCGCTGTCGGCCAATCTGATCTCGCCCACGGCGTTGAATGCGGCGCGGTTCGTGATCGCGGGCATGGTGATTGCCGCGGCGGTCGCTGCGACGACGGGGGTGCCGAAAGGGGCCACGCGCGCGCCTTGGCGCTATCTGGTGCTTGGGGGGCTTTTCGCTGTCTATTTCGTGTTGATGTTTGAAGGGTTGAAGACCGCGCGCCCCGTCAGTGCGGCGGCGGTGTTTACGTTGACGCCGGTGATTGCTGCGGGGTTTGGGTGGCTCTTGTTGCGGCAGGTGACGACAGGGCGGATGGCGCTGGCGCTGGCCATCGGTGCGGTCGGCGCGCTTTGGGTGATTTTTCGCGCTGATCTGGCTGCGCTGCGGCGGTTCGAGCTCGGGTATGGCGAAGCGGTGTATTTCGTCGGCTGCGTAAGCCATGCGCTTTATACGCCGATGGTGCGCAAGCTGAACCGCGGAGAGCCGGCGGTGGTGTTCACCTTGGGCACGCTGATCGCCGGTGGTGTGTTGTTGTTTATCTATGGCTGGCGCGATGTGCTGGGGACGGACTGGACCGCGCTGCCCGCGATTGTCTGGATCACCATCCTCTACGTCGCGATCGCGGCGTCTGCCGCGACTTTTGTGTTGCTGCAATTTGCGTCCCTGCGGCTGCCGTCGGCCAAGGTGATGGCCTATACCTATCTGACGCCCAGCTGGGTTATTCTGTGGGAAGTCGCATTGGGCAATGGCGCACCCGGCCCGCTTGTTTTCGGGGGCGTCGGGCTGACGATTGTGGCGCTGTATCTGCTGTTGCGGGACGATACCAAAGCGGTTTGATCAAAAGGGCGGGAACCGATCCGACATATCCAGCGTTAAGATCACATAAAGTTTATAAAAGGACTATTCTAATGCGTAGCATTATTTATCTGATCGGTTTGATTGTTGTTGTTCTGGCGATCCTGCGCTTTGCGTTCGGCGTCATTTAATAACATCAAGTTTGGCCCTTCTGTGTAAAACCTCGTCGCAGGAGGGCCAATATTTACCTAGTCTTCCAACGTCTCCGGATCATTATTTACCTAGTCTTCCAACGTCTCCGGATCATTCTGCGCCGCATCCCCTGACGTTTCGCGTATTTCGGCGGCCAGAAACCTTTCAAAATCATCAAGATTGATCGGGTCATATTGACCGAAGCCCTGCATCCACACGGACGGGGCCTTTAGGGCTGCCGGCTCGAGCTTGCACCATTTGAGCCGCCCGCGCTTTTCCTGCACGATCAGACCTGCACGTTCCAGCACCGACAGATGTTTCGATATCGCAGCGAGCGAAATGCCGAAGGGCTCGGCGACGTCTGTGACGGCCATATCATCCTCAAGAAGCATTGCCAGAATGGCGCGCCGCGTGGGATCGGCGAGCGCGGCAAAAATCGCGTCGAGCTGTGTGGCGGGCGGTTGGGGCACGGCTGTCTGGATGTCCTTGATGCGCGGGTAGGGGCGGTTGTTATGAGGTAGCGGAAATCACGCTTAACCAAAAGGTTGAATATGATTGTCGCGCGAATTTGCAAGGGGTGCGGGGAGTTTGCACCTGAATATGAACCATAGGTGAGCGTAAAATCTTTTGATTACAGTGTCTTGTGTGGTCGGCTAACAGAGTTGACTCTGAAGCGGTGTGAAAGTAGCTACTGCGCAACACATCCAACAGGGATTTTGGCGTGACCGATCCAGACCAACAGCAGCGGCTAAAGCAGCTTGAGGCAAAGATCGAAGCAGCCAAACGGGCGCAGGCTCCAAAACCCCGGGCGGATGAACATTATTCCCAGGCATCGCTGGCCTGGCGGATGGTGATCGAACTTTGCGCCGGTCTGGGGATCGGTTTTGGCATCGGATACTCGTTGGATTGGTTCTTAGGAACGCTCCCGATTTTCATGGTGCTGTTTGTAATGCTGGGCCTTGCGGCAGGGGTGAAGACGATGCTCCGCTCCGCGCAGGAAATCCAGGAAAAGAAGATGGCCGATGTGGCCGATGAAGAAAAAGGGCCCTGACATGGCGGCAGAAGCACACGGCGAAGAAACAGGCGGTTTGGCTTTTCACCCGATGGATCAGTTCATCGTCAAGCCATTCTTTGGCGACGGCGCTGTATCCTGGTACACGATCACCAACGCAACAGTCTGGATGGCCGTTGCCGTTCTGGCGATCTTTGCGCTGCTGGTTCTGGGCACGTCGAAACGGTCGGTTATCCCGTCGCGCATGCAGTCGGTCGCTGAACTGGCCTATGGCTTCATCTACAAGATGGTCGAGGATATCTGCGGTAAAGAAGGGGTGAAATACTTCCCCTACATCATGACCCTGTTCATGTTTATCGTCTTCTCGAACTTCCTGGGCCTGCTGCCGATGGCGTTTACCCCGACATCGCATATCTCGGTCACCGCCGTGATGGCCTTTGCCGTGTTCTTCGGTGTGACCATTCTGGGTTTCGTCAAGAACGGCGCATCGTTCCTGAGCCTGTTCTGGGTCAGCAGCGCGCCCTTGGCTCTGCGTCCGGTTCTGGCCCTGATCGAGCTGATCTCTTACTTTGTACGTCCGGTCAGCCATTCTATCCGTCTTGCGGGTAACATGATGGCAGGTCACGCCGTGATCAAGGTTTTCGCGGGCTTCGCGGCACTTGCTGCCATCGCCCCCTTCTCGGTTCTTGCGATCACGGCAATGTATGGTCTCGAGGTGTTGGTTTCCTTCATCCAGGCATATGTTTTCGCGATCCTCACATGCGTTTATCTGAAAGACGCATTGCACCCGCACCACTAACACCAAGGCGGGATATTCCCGCCTGACCAATCACCAAAATTCCATTGTAAGGAGAAATGACATGGAAGGCGAACTCGCACAAATGGGCCAATTCATTGGCGCAGGTCTGACAGCATTCGGCATGGGTGGCGCAGCCATCGGTGTGGGCAACGTTGCAGGCAACTACCTGGCTGGCGCATTGCGCAACCCATCTGCTGCTGCTGGTCAAACAGCAACTCTGTTCATCGGCATCGCCTTTGCAGAAGCCCTGGGGATCTTCTCGTTCCTCGTCGCTCTGCTGCTGATGTTCGCTGTCTAAGCTTAAGACACCTACGTCCTTACGCTTCGGGCAGTGCGCTATGGCGCGCTGCCCGAAAGACTTCCACGCTTTGACAGGAGCCCGCTATGGCGACGGAACCGATTACTAGGGAAATCGCTGGCACATGTGTCAACGAATTTGGCAGCGCCATTGGTATGCCACAGCTTTGCATTGATTGGTTCGGCAACCAGATTTTCTGGCTTATCGTCGCTCTGGTCGCAATTTACTTTATTCTGTCGCGCGTTGCCCTGCCACGCATCGGCGCTGTTCTGGCGGAGCGCCAGTGCACCATCACCAATGACATCGCCGCCGCCGAAGACCTGAAGGTCAAAGCGACGGAGGCAGAGGCCGCTTACGACAAAGCCTTGATCGACGCCCGTGCAGAAGCACAGCAGATCATCGCCGCCGCGAAAGCCGACATTCAGGCCGATCTGGACAAGGCGATTGCCAAGGCAGACGCCGAGATCGCCGCAAAATCCGCCGAGTCCGAAAAAGCGATCAGCGAAATCCGCGCCTCCGCGATGGAGAACGTTGAAGCTGTCGCCAAAGACACCGCCGAGGCAATCGTCGCCGCCGTCGGTGGCTCTGCTGACGCGAAAACAATTTCCGCGGCCGTCGATGCCCGGATGAAAGGATAAGCCATGCGTTTGACCTTCTCAGCCCTCATCGCCGGTCTGGTCGCCTCCCCTGCTTTTGCAGCTGGTGACGTGTTCTTTTCGCTGCGCAACTCGGACTTTATCGTCCTGCTGGCTTTCCTGCTTTTCGTCGGTGTTTTGATCTATTTCAAAGTGCCAAAGATGATGGGCAGCATGCTCGACAGCCGCGCCGAAGGCATCAAGTCCGAACTGGACGAAGCCCGTGCGCTGCGTGAAGAAGCGCAGACGCTTCTTGCCAGCTACGAACGCAAGCAGCAGGAAGTGAAAGAGCAAGCGGACCGTATCGTGACATCGGCCAAGGCCGAAGCGAACGAAGCCGCGGATCAGGCACGTGCCGACCTGGAGAAATCCATCGCGCGCCGTATGGCCGCCGCCGAAGAGCAGATCGACTCCGCTCAGGCTGCTGCCGTTAAAGAGGTCCGCGATCAAGCTGTCGTTGTGGCCATTGCCGCTGCCAAGGATGTTATCGCCAAGAAGATGACAGCCGCGGAAGGCAATGCGTTGATCGACAGTGCAATTGCAGAAGTCGACACAAAGCTTCACTAAGTTTTAACGAACTGACTTTAAAAGGCCTCGGTATTGACCGGGGCCTTTTTATGTTGGGCTAGGTGTTTGTCTCGTGTTGAAGACGTTGTCGCGCGACATCTTCATTACGCTCGGCCTTTTGATGATCGCGCAGGGCGTTCTCGACATAGGTCAGATGCGCCTCTACCGCGGCTTGTGCTGCGGCGGGATCACGTGCCTGTAATGCGTCGTTGATGGCGCGGTGTTGATCCAGCAGCGCGGTGCGCGTTGTGCGCTGTTTGAACATGACTTCGCGATTGTAGAACACGCCGCCACGCAGCAGGTCATACATCGACCGCATCATATGCAGCATGACGACGTTATGGCTCGCCTCTGTGATCGCCATATGAAACTGCGCGTCCAGTTGCGCTTCGTCATCTGCGTTACGCTTCTGGTGCGCCGCTTCCATCTTGTCGAAAACTGCCTGAATGACCCCAAGGTCGGTGTCAGAACCAAGCCGCGCGGCCCGTTCGGCTGCCAGCCCTTCCATGTCGCGGCGGAACGAAAGATAGTCGAACACGGCTTCGTCGTGACGTGCAAAAAGCTCTGTCAGGGCAGGGGAGAACGCGCTGCCGAGCACATCGGCGACATAGACCCCGGCGCCGGGCTTTGCGGTCAGCAATCCGCTGGCCTGAAGCTGGGCAATAGCATCCCGAAGCGAGGGGCGCGAAACGGCCAGACGCTCTGCCAGCTCCCGCTCTGCGGGTAGCCGTTCGCCGGGCCGCAGAATGCCACGCAGGATTAGCTGTTCAACCTGTCTTACGACAGCGGCTGACAGTTTTTCGGAGGCGATAGGCTGAAAGGGCATCGGCGTTTCCTTGGATTGGTCAAATTATATGACCGGAGGGGCGGGGCGGCAACGCGATTGTTTTCTGAAAAATGTTGGTCCGCATTAACGCTCGCTTAGGGTGCTGCGCGTTAGATGGGCATATGATGAGAGATACGCGATTCCTTACCTTCTTGCTGTGCGCCTTGGTGATGGTGTTTGTCACGGGCTGCAACATGCCGAGCGCGCATTTCAGCGGCTTGCCTGCCACTGCCATTACGGTGGACGGATCCGACTTTGACGTGCGCGTTAACGGCAATCAGGCTGAAGCGATACGCACCAATATGGAATACGCCCCCCGCTTCGGCCCGATCCGCGACCGTGCGGCGCGGGCGATGGCGCAGGTCAGCGGGTGCGAGGTCACGCATGTCGCGGGGGATCAAGCGCTTGCCGTCGGGAAGCTGGACTGCGGATGAGGGGCAGAACCGTCAAACAACCATAGCGAAAGGGGAACGCGATAACAGACATAGAATAACAATATCTTGTGGATAAGGCGGCTACTTCCCGCTCTACCTAGCGGGGTCGCGTTGACTCTAAACCCGATGATCCGCAATTCTGGCTATCCATAAGAATCAGGCGGGCACGAACATTGCGGTTTTCCAAACTCAGGCTGACAGGCTTTAAAAGCTTTGTAGACCCCACTGATCTGATCATCTCGGATGGTCTAACCGGCGTTGTTGGCCCGAATGGTTGCGGCAAGTCCAACCTGCTTGAAGCGCTCCGTTGGGTGATGGGCGAAAACCGTCCGACTGCTATGCGCGGCGGGGGTATGGAAGATGTGATTTTCGCGGGCGCGTCCTCTCGGCCGGCCAAGAACTTCGCCGAAGTCGCGTTGCATATCGACAACTCCGAACGTCTCGCGCCGGCTGGGTTTAACGACGGTGATAGCATCGAAATCATCCGGCGGATCACCCGTGATGTCGGTAGCGCCTACAAGGCGGCTGGAAAGGATGTGCGCGCGCGCGATGTGCAAATGCTGTTTGCCGACGCATCAACGGGAGCCCATTCGCCAGCGTTGGTACGCCAAGGCCAGATTTCGGAACTGATCAACGCCAAACCGAAGAACCGGCGCCGTATCCTTGAAGAAGCCGCGGGTATTTCGGGGCTTTACGCCCGCCGTCACGAGGCTGAACTGAAGCTGAATGGTACCGAAGCAAACCTCGCGCGCGTCGACGATGTGGTTGAACAGCTTGCCGGTCAGCTTTCGCAATTGGCGCGTCAGGCCCGTCAGGCTGCGCGTTATCGCGATATTGGGGATGCCCTGCGCCGGACCGAAGGGGTGCTGCTGTATCGGCGCTGGCGCGTGGCTGAGGATGCGCGTCAAACGACGGCCGAAGCGCTGCGCAGCCAGATGGCCGTCGCCGCCGAGGCGGAAAAAGCCGTGCGTCAGGCGACTGTAGCACGGCAAAAAGCCGAAGAGGCTTTGCCGCCCCTGCGTGAGGAAGAAGCGATCGCGGCCGCGATCGTGCAGCGGCTTGGCGTGCAGCGCGATACCCTGAGCGATCAGGAAAACCGTGCCCGGGCCGCGATTGACGCCTTGACCAAACGCATCGCGCAGTTGACCCGTGATCTGGACCGCGAAGGTGAGTTAAACCGCGACGCCGAAGAAACGATCATGCGGTTGGAGCGGGAAGAACGTGACCTGTCGGATGCGGGCGAGGGCCATGAAGCTGCGGTCGCGGAGGCGGCAGAGCGCGCGAAAGAGGCCGCCGGCGTGCTCGAAAAACAGGAAGCGGATCTGTCAAAGCTGACCGAGGATGTCGCCCGTTTGGTCGCGCGTCACAGCTCTGCCGAACGTTTGCTGAACGATCACCGCAAAACGCTTCAACGATCGGAAGCGGAAGCGGATAAAGCGCGTGCCGCCGTCGCGCAGAGTGCCGCCGCACTCGAGAAGGCAAACGCCGATTTCAGCGCCGCCCAAGCTGCAGAGACGCAGGCGCATGCGGCCTCTGTCGCTGCCGAGGAAGCCTTGCAAAAGGCGGAGGACGACCGCGCTGCCACCCAAAGTCGCGAAGCAGATGCCCGTGCCGAGCGGTCAGAGGCCGAGGGCGAGCTGAACGCCATTCGCGCCGAAGCTGGTGCACTGGCGAAGCTGGTAGAGCGTGACACCGCCGAGGGTGGTCAAATTCTGGACCGCCTGCAGGTCGAGCACGGGTTTGAGAAAGCGCTTGGTGCTGCCCTGGCCGATGATCTGCGCGCCCCGGATGTCGATGCGGACGGGCCCTCGGGGTGGGCATATTTACCTGCCTATTCAACGGTCCAGCCGCTACCCGAGGGGATCACCCCGCTGACGGCGCATGTCTCGGTGCCTGACGTTCTGAACCGCCGGATGAGCCAGATTGGTCTGGTCGACGCGGACGACGGCACGCGGCTTCAACCGCTGCTGCTGCCGGGCCAGCGTCTCGTCTCGCCAGAGGGCGATTTGTGGCGGTGGGATGGTTTCCGGGCGTGGGCGGAGGATGCGCCCTCGGCCGCCGCGCTTCGTTTGCAGCAAATTAATCGTTTAGAGGTACTCAAGCAGGGGCTAGAGCAAACGAATCAACGGGCGGAGGCCGCGCGTGATGCACATGAAACATTGCAAAAGCTTCTGCTTGCTCAGGCAGAGGCAGACAAAAATGCGCGGGCGCTGCGGCGCGATGCAGACCGTGCTGTTGCGGATGCAGGACGGGCCCTAAGCCGGGCTGAGGCGGATCGGAACCTGGCGGAGAGCCGGTTGGACAGTTTGGGATTGGCCGTCGCCCGCCACGAGGAA
>NZ_DGMH01000005.1:35630-45389 GCF_002388305.1 Sulfitobacter sp. UBA4523 | reverse complement strand
CGTCGCCCGCCACGAGGAAGAGGCGATCGAGGGTCGACGTTTGGTGACGGAGGCAGAGAATGCGCTTGCCGCGCTTGACGACGTATCAAGTGCCCGCGCCGATGTGGAGATGTTGCGACAGACCGTTGAAGGCGCGCGCATTGCGATGATGACGAGGCGTTCTGCGCTGGACGAACTGCGTCGCGAGGGCACCGCGCGCGAGAGACGTGCCCAAGACGTCGCCAAGGAGTTGGGCGGCTGGCGGAACCGCCGGGACACGGCGGGTAAACGCAGCGCCGAGCTTCTTGAACGTAAAGAAGCGTCTGAAAGAGAGTTGACCGAAGCGAGCTCTGCCCCCGGGGAAATCGCGGCGAAACGTGAAGAGTTGACGGGCGCAATTTCTGCGGCAGAGACCCGCACGCAGGCGGCCAGCACACAGTTGTCTACCGGGGAAGCCGATTTGCGCGAAACGACATTGGCTGAGCGTGACGCAGAGCGCTTGGCGTCGGAGGCGCGCGAGGCGCGGGCGCGGGCAGAGGCGCGCGCAGATGCGGCGAAGGAAACGGTAACCCTTGCCGCAGAGCGCATTGATGAAGAACGTGACACGACCCCCGAAGCGCTGGCAGAAACACTTGAGATCAATGCAGATGAGATGTCAGATGTCGAGGTTCTTGAAAACCAGCTGAGCCGTTTGAAGGGACAGCGCGAAGCCTTGGGTGCTGTGAACTTGCGTGCCGAGGAAGACGCGAAAGAGGTTCAGGCGGAACACGACACTTTGGTTGGCGAAAAGGCGGATTTGACCGAGGCGATCCGGACATTGCGCAGCGGTATCGCGAGCCTGAATAAAGAAGGCCGTGAACGCTTGCTGACCGCATTCGAAGAGGTGAACAGCAATTTCTCTATGCTGTTTAAACATCTTTTTAACGGTGGTGAGGCCAACCTTGTGATGGTCGAATCGGACGATCCTCTGGAGGCGGGGTTGGAGATTATGTGCCAGCCGCCGGGCAAAAAGCTTAGCACGCTTAGCCTATTGTCGGGGGGCGAACAGACCTTGACCGCGATGGCGCTGATTTTTGCAGTGTTCCTTGCGAACCCTGCGCCGATTTGTGTGTTGGATGAGGTTGACGCGCCTTTGGATGATGCGAATGTGACGCGCTTTTGTGACCTGTTGGACGAGATGTGCCGACAGACTGACACGCGCTTTTTGATCATCACGCACCATGCTGTCACCATGGCGCGAATGGATCGGCTGTTCGGCGTCACCATGGCGGAACAGGGCGTCAGCCAACTGGTCTCTGTCGATTTGAAGAAGGCAGAAACGCTGGTGGCCTAACGTCCGTGTCCCTAATCGCGCCCATGTGGGGCGGTGAAATCGACCGTCGGGTTAATCGGGATGATCTGATGCGGGTTCACCGTGGTTTGACTGAAATGGTAGTGCCGAACAATGTGATCGAAATGCACGGTCTCGGCGATATCAGCGTGTTGATAAAGTTGCCGCGTATAGGCCCAAAGGTTCGGGTAATCGGTAAGGCGCTTATGGTTGCACTTGAAATGGGTGTGATACACGAGGTCAAAGCGCGCGAGGGTCGTGAACAGCCGCCAGTCGGCCTCGGTCAACTTGTCGCCCGCGAGAAAACGGTTGTTTTCGAGGATGCTCTCGAGCCACGCCAGACTGTCAAAAAGCGGATGAACCGCGTCGTCATAGGCATCTTGAGACGTCGCGAACCCGGCTTTATAGACGCCATTGTTAACGGTCTCGTAAACGCGTTCGTTGATGTCGGCGATTTGTTCGCGCAGGTCAGTCGGCCAATAATCATCAGTATTGCCGGTGATTTCATTAAACGCATTGTTGAACATGCGAATGATCTCGGCCGATTCGTTCGATACGATCGTGTTTTGCGCCTTGTCCCAAAGCACAGGCACCGTGACGCGGCCTGTAAAATTTGGATCGGCTTTGATATAAATGTCACGCAAAAAGTCACTGCCAAAGAGGGTGTCTCCGGTCGCGCCTTCGAAATCTGTTGCGAAAGTCCAGCCGTCTTCCATCATATCGGGGTGTACGACCGACACGCTGATATGGTCGGTAAGGTCTTTCAGCGCGCGGAAAATCAGTGCGCGATGTGCCCAAGGGCAGGCATAGCTGACGTAGAGGTGATACCGCCCTGATTGAGCCTGAAAGCCTGATTTTCCTGACGGGCCCGCGCTGCCGTCCGCTGTGACCCAGTTGCGAAATTTGGAGGTGGAGCGTTCAAACTTACCTCCGGTAGACTCCGTATCGTACCATTTATCGCGCCATTCTCCGTCGATCAGCAGTCCCATACACCACTCCTTTACTTGTTCGTGTTCAAGGTAAGTTCAGACGGGCGAAAGGCCATAGCACGCGACGCACAGGGGGGCTGCGTTGATGCACGTCGAATAAATTCTTGGGGCGCACTTGATTTTGAATCCCAACACGTCACGCTTCATGTTGGAAGTCTTTGGAGGGAGGAAGCTGTGGAAGCCATATTGCCGAAAGACATTCAGGCCGGGCTGGATGCCGCACGTGTCGATAGCCTGCGAAAATCGTCGCGTTTGCGGGTACACGCGGACGGGGTCGAACATAAGGTCCTGCGTTATTGGGACACCGGCTTCTCGCTTGATGCGCAGACGGGACCGCAGTTGCGCGGTCGGGTCGATTTATTCGATGGCGCGGCGCATCTGTTTCAATGTTTGATCGTCGCGGTAGAGCAAGAAGGCGGCGAAATGCTGTTTGATTTCAAACGCGCAACCCGTGTCGCGAAATCTGCGGCGCTGGATTTCGAACGGGCTGCAGATGCGCCGGCGGGCTTGATCACCGTCGACGCACCGCATTGATTTTATTGCAGGTCTTTGAACGCCTCGCGCAGACGGTTGCAGGCTTCTTCTACCCGGGCGCGCGGGGTGGCGATGTTGAACCGCAGGAAGCTTTCCCCGCCCTTGCCAAAAGTTGGCCCGTGGTTTGCAGCAATCCCAGCGGAGTTTTCGACCCGTTGGGTGAACTCTGATCTGTCCATTCCGGTCCCGCTGAAATCGACCCAAGCAAGGTAGGTTGATTGAAGCGGCATGGATTGCAGCCCGGGAATGTCCTGAATCGCAGCGTCAAAGATCTGCCGGTTGCCGTCCAGATAGCTGACCAGATCATCAACCCATGCGGCCCCTTCCGGCGAATAGGCTGCGGTCGCCATAAACAGACCGAAGGAGTTTGGCGAAAGCCCCATGGCTGCAATGCGTGCTGCAAAGGTTTCGCGGAGCTTCGGATCGGGGATGATCACGTTGCCTGAGTGGGAACCGGCAATGTTAAAGGTTTTGGTTGTCGCGGTCATCATGACCAACCGATCAGCCACGCCATCGATCAGGGCCATTGGGATGTGCGTATGACCAGGCATCACCAGATCATGGTGAATCTCGTCCGAGACGAGGACAAGGTCATGGCGTTTGGCAAAGGCTGCGACCTGTTCCAACTCTGACCGGGACCAAACACGCCCGCCCGGGTTATGGGGGGAACAGAACACCAGCATCGTCTCGTTGCCCGTCATTTGCGCGTCATAGGTATCGAAATCGAGCGTATACTGGCCGCCTTCTATCGCCATTTCGCATTCGACCACCTGCCGCCCTGCGGCGGAGATCACACGCGCAAAGGCGTGGTAAACCGGTGTGAACAGGACAACTCCGTCCCCGGGCTTGGTGAAGGCGTCTACGCACATCGCGGTTCCGTTAACCAGGCCGTGCGTGGTGAAAATCCACTCGGGCGCGACTTTCCAGCCGTGTCGATGCTCCATCCACCATTGGATGGCGCCCAGATATTTGCTGTCATCGCCGAAGTAGCCATAGACACCATGGTCCAACATATCTTGCAGCGCGGTTTGAACCACCTGAGGCGGGCGGAAATCCATATCCGCAACCCACATGGCAATGCCCGTATCCGCGGGGACGCCGTAGATCGGCTCCATCTTGTCCCATTTCGCGCAATGGGTGCCACGCCGGTCGATGATTTCGTCAAAGCTCATGGGGTTCTCCTGTCAGATTTGGCCGACACGCTAAACCTAATCGACCAGACCGCAAGCCCCGAGGTTGCAGCGGCGCAGGTGTTGGCCTAAATCAACCAAATGATACGCAATATTTTACTACACCCTGACCCGCGGCTGAAAAAGCCATGCGCCCCCGTGACCGATATGACGGACGAGTTGCGCAGCTTGGCTGATGATATGCTCGCCACGATGTATGACGCACCGGGGATCGGTCTTGCGGCCCCCCAGATCGGGGTGATGCACCGCTTGATCGTCATGGATTGCGTAAAGGAAGAGGGGGAGACGCCGCGACCGCTGGTGATGTTCAACCCCGAAATCATCGCCGCCTCGGACGCGCTGAACACCTATGAAGAAGGGTGTTTGTCGATCCCCGAGCAGTTTGCCGATGTGACGCGCCCCGCAGATGTGGACGTGCGCTGGATCGATATCGACGGGAACGAGCAGACCGAGACCTTTACCAAACTATGGGCGACCTGCGTGCAGCACGAGATCGACCATCTGGATGGCAAGCTTTTTATCGATTATCTCAAACCGATGAAGCGCCAGATGATCACGCGCAAAATGACCAAGCTGAAACGCGAACTGGCGCGCGGATGAGCGTGTTGGACATCGTGACCTGGCCTGACGCGCGGCTGACAGCTGTGTGCGCGCCTGTCGCCACGCGCACGCCCGAGATCGACCAGCTGATCGCTGATATGTTCGAGACGATGTATGCCGCGCCCGGTCGCGGGTTGGCGGCCCCGCAAGTTGGCCGGACCAAGCGTATTTTCGTTTTCGATGCGGGCTGGAAGGACGGCACCCCGACGCCTGTCGCCTGTATCAATCCGCAGATTGTCAGCCTGTCTGACACCCGCGCGATTGGCGAAGAGGGATGTTTGTCGATCCCCGGCGTGCCGATGGATATTGCCCGCGCAACAGAGGTTACGTTGCGGTGGACGGATGCTGATGGCACCCACGAGCGAAAGTTTACCGGCGCAGAGGCCGTGATCGTGCAGCATGAATATGACCACCTTGATGGCATCGTCATTTATGACCGTGTCGCGCAGGAGCAAAGCCAATGACCGTTCGTCGCATTCTTCCGTGGCCGCACGCCTGTTTGCGGACGCCCGCCACCCAAGTGGCAGAAATAAATGATGAAATTCGTGCGCTCTGGGACGACATGATCGACACGATGGACGCGATGCCGGGGGTCGGGCTGGCCGCACCGCAGATCGGGGTGTCGCTGCAGGTCGCCGTTGTCGATGCCTCGCAAGCGCGGGACAAGCGGATCCGTTTGGCAAACCCTGTCGTCATCGACGCTTCGGCGATCATGAATGAATACGAAGAGGCGAGCCCGAATTTGCCCGGAATATCGGCCAAGATCCGGCGTCCACGTGGTGTGAAAGTGCAGTATCTTGACGAGCAGGGCGCGACAGTGACGCGCGATTTCGTCGGGTTGGAGGCGACCAGCGTGCAGCATCAGATCGACCATCTTGCCGGAAAAATGTTTGTCGACAATCTGAGTAAAACGCGTCGTGATATGCTGCTGCGCAAGGCGCGCAAGTACAAGGGCTGATTGCCTCTATGGTTTGAAGGGAAGTGTTCGATGCGTCTTATCTTTATGGGAACACCTGATTTTTCAGTGCCAGTGTTGGATGCGTTGGTCTTGGCCGGCCACGAAATCGCCGCCGTCTATTGCCAGCCGCCGCGCCCTGCAGGGCGAGGCAAAAAGGACCGCCCCAGCCCGGTGCAGCAACGGGCAGAGGCTTTGGGGTTATTGGTACGTCACCCCGTTTCGTTGAAAACCGCCGAAGCGCAGGCGGAGTTTGCAGCGCTCGGCGCGGATGTGGCTGTTGTTGTGGCCTATGGTCTGATCTTGCCCCAAGCCGTTCTGGATGCGCCGAAATCCGGGTGTCTGAATATCCACGCGAGTTTGTTGCCCCGATGGCGGGGGGCCGCGCCGATCCATCGGGCGATCATGGCGGGCGACGTTGAAACGGGTGTGTGCATCATGCAGATGGAGGCGGGGTTGGACACGGGGCCCGTACTGTTGCGCGCTGCGACGCCGATCCGCACCACCGAGACGACGATCGAACTGCATGACCGACTAAGCGCCATGGGCGCAGAGTTGATCGTGGAAGCACTTCGGCAACTGCCTGACCTGCAACCGGAACCGCAGCCCGAAGAGGGCGTGACCTATGCCAGTAAAATTGACAAGACCGAGGCGCGCATCGATTGGTCACGCCCCGCAACAGAGGTGGACCGGCAAATCAGGGGGCTGTCGCCGTTTCCTGGTGCATGGTTCGATCTGGACGGCACGCGGGTGAAGGTGCTGGCATCGAAGCTTGCCGATGGCGAGGGTGCAGCGGGCGAGGTTCTGGATGACACTCTGCGCGTCGGTTGCGGGGAGGGTGCGGTTCAGCTGATCCGCTTGCAACGTGCGGGGAAAGCGGCGCAAGATGCGCAGACATTCCAGCGTGGTGCGCAGATCGCTGCGGGCACAGTTCTAAGCAAAGGGTAAATCATGCTTCCGACGCTTATTGGCACGGTTGTGATCGCGGGGCTTGTCGGCTTTTTCGCCGAAAAGTCAGGCTTTACCCGCAACGGCTATCTTGCCTCGATCATCATCTGCGTGGGCGGCGCTTTTCTGTTTTATTTCGTGCGGTTGATGTTCGGCTTCGGGTTTAATTCGGCCGGCATGAACGCTATCGCGTCCTCTATCGGGGCACTGATCATCGTGCCGTTTCACTGGCGTCGAAAGTAACGTTACACCCGCGGCGGGCGGCTTTTGTACACGGGCAGGTGCCACCCGAAATACAGCGATCCGGCACGCAAAATCCATGTCATACAGGCACCGGCAAACAGCGCCAGCGCATCATCGCCCAGAATGCTACGGATGATGACAGCGGTTGCGGCACCGGCGAAAGCGGCGGTCACATAAAGTTCACCCTGTTGCAGAACAAGCGGCACTTCTCCCACGACAACATCGCGCATCAACCCGCCCATGCAGCCTGTGATCATCCCCATCAGCACCACGACCACAGCGGATTGATCAAGCGAGATCGCCACACCCGTACCCGCAGCAACCGCCACCGCGAGCGCCACGGAATCGAGCCATAGCAGCGCGCGATAGCGGCTTTCGAGGAGATGCGCGGTAAAGAAAACCACCATCGCGGCAGTGACGCCCACGGCGAGATGGGTGGGGTTCGCAATCCAGAAAATCGGGTTTCGATCCAGCAACAGGTCGCGCAGTGTGCCGCCGCCCAAGGCCGTGAGGCAGGCGATAAAGGCGAAGCCTACAAGGTCAAGCTGAGCGCGGCTGGCGACCAGCGCCCCCGTAATCGCAAAGACCAGAACGGAGGCATATTCCAGCAGGGTGATCAGGCTCATTTGGTTTTGAACGGGGCCATGCCCGCCCGCGCGAGTTCATCCGCGCGCTCGTTCTCGGGGTGGCCCGCGTGGCCTTTGACCCATTCCCAGGTGACCTGATGCCGCGCATTTGCCGCATCCAGCCGCTGCCAAAGCTCCGCGTTTTTGACGGGCTTTTTAGCGGCATTCTTCCAGCCGTTTTTCTTCCAGCCGTAGATCCAGCCGGTGATGCCATTTTTGACATAGTTGCTGTCGGTGACGATTGTGATCTCGGTCGGGCGGGCCAGCGCCTCGAGCGCGCTGATGGCGGCCATCAGTTCCATCCGGTTGTTGGTGGTGGCGGGTTCGCCGCCTTTCAACTCGCGTTCCTTAACGATCTTGTCGCCATCCATCGCCCGCATCAGGGCACCCCAGCCACCGGGGCCGGGATTGCCGGAACAGGCACCATCAGTATATGCAATCAGCTTGGTCATGGGGCTGCCTTATCCAGTCTGGCGTGGGGGCGTCCAGCCTAATCTACGCCCCGCCCGCAAGTTTCGCTGCTATAGAAAGACGCCCACAGCCAGACACGCCAGCACGACGGCGGTCAGAAGCGTGCGCAGCTTTAGCCACCAGCGCGGCGCAAGACGCCAGTGCCAGAAGGCGGCATCAAGGACGAGTAGACCCGCAAAACCGAACATCAGGTTCAGCCCCGCACCCACGGGGCCGCCGCTGGTCATGAAGAACGCCCAAAGCGCCGGGATCACGGCGAGGATATAGCCGGCCGTCGCCTTCGCCCCGCTGGTCTTGGTTGCGAATCCCCATAGCACGCCGGACATGAAGGAAAGAATAACTGTGCCATAGAACAGCTGGATATATGGCCCGACAAAACGGCCGCCGAACGTCGCCGCGCCCCAGTTCGCCAAGGGATCGACCAGCCCGGTCAAGGCCCCCCAGACAAAGGGAGTAAGCCCGGCAAGGCCAAGCCAAAGCGGCGCGCGGGGGATGCCGGTCATGCGGGTACCCGAAGCACACGGGGGACTTTGAATTCCACATTCTCTACCGCGGTTTCGACCATTTCGGTGGTCACATCGTAGCGGTCTTTGAACGCGTCAATGACCTCGTTGATAAGTTGTTCGGGGGCCGAGGCACCGGCGGTGATCCCGATGCTTTTGATCCCCTCGAGGCTGCGCCAGTCGATGTCCGTCGCGCGCTGCACCAGTTGGGCGTAATCGCAGCCCGCACGCGATCCGACCTCGACCAGACGGCGGGAGTTCGATGAGTTTGGCGCGCCTACAACAAGCATCGCATCACACTTCGGTGCCATTGCCTTCACCGCTTCTTGACGGTTGGTCGTGGCGTAGCAGATGTCTTCTTTGTGCGGCCCGATGATCTGCGGGAAACGTTTGTTCAGGGCGGCGACAATCTCGGCTGTGTCATCAACGCTTAACGTCGTCTGGGTGACATAGGCCAGCTTGCTCGGGTCGCGCACCTCGACGGTTTCGACATCGGCGGGCGTTTCGACCAGCAGAACCTCGCCCGGGGGGAGCTGCCCCATGGTGCCAATGGTTTCGGGATGGCCCGCGTGGCCGATCATGATCATCTGCAGCCCCGCGTCGGCGTGGCGCTGTGCCTCGATATGCACCTTGGAGACAAGCGGGCAGGTCGCGTCGACATAGACCATATTGCGGGCCTCGGCCTTGGCGGGGACGGCTTTCGGTACGCCGTGCGCCGAGAATATCACGGGCCGGTCATCAGGGCATTCCGACAGTTCCTCGACAAAGATCGCACCCCGTTCGCGCAGCCCGTCGACGACGAATTTATTGTGCACGATCTCGTGGCGCACATAGACCGGCGCGCCCCATTTCTCGATGGCCATTTCGACGATCTTGATCGCGCGGTCGACGCCCGCACAGAAACCGCGTGGCGCGGCAAGATACAGGGTCAAAGGCGGTTTGGTCATCACACTCTCCTTGGGCATGGGCCATAGGTAAGGGTTGCGCGGCGCATCGTCCAGACCAGCGGCGGCACAGTCTGATGCTTCAAATGCGCGCGCATTTATTGCGGGGGCATGAGGGATGCGGAGATTTAGGCGCGCCGTCGCGGGTTATTCGTCAGATGTTTCACGTGGCGGCCGGCCAATAACGTCGCGCAGGTCTTCGAGTTCGATAAAGTTGTCCACTTGGCGGCGCAGCTCGTCCGAGATCATGGGCGGTTGGCTGCGGATCGTGCTGACGACAGAGACGCGCACGCCTTGGCGTTGAAGGCTTTCGACCAGCGGGCGGAAATCGCCGTCACCGGAGAAGATCACGATGTGATCAAGATGTGGCGCAAGCTCCATCGCGTCGACCGCAAGCTCGATATCCATGTTCCCCTTGACCTTCCGGCGGCCCATGCTGTCGGTGTA
>NZ_DGMH01000005.1:25010-35526 GCF_002388305.1 Sulfitobacter sp. UBA4523 | reverse complement strand
ATGCTGTCGGTGTATTCCTTGGCTGGTTTGGTCACCATGGAGAACCCGTTATAGTTCAGCCAGTCGACCAGCGGGCGTATGGGGGAGTATTCGTCATTTTCCAGCAAAGCGGTGTAGTAAAAGGCACGCAGCAGTTTGCCGCGGCGCATGAACTCCTGCCGCAGTAGCTTGTAATCAATGTCAAAACCCAGGTTCTTGGCCGCTGCGTAAAGGTTGGAGCCGTCGATGAATAAAGCGAGCCGTTCGTCCTTGTAGAACATGAAGTGCCTTCCTAATACACGTCGTTCGGAAATTTGCGTCGTGTAGAGCCGCTATAAAACGAAATGTTTCAAATTTAGTTTCCGACTATGAATACAATACTAACTAAGGTTTTTTCGAGAGGCAGCAAGTGAAGACATTGGCCATCCCTGACCCCAAGGGGGGTGAAATCGGCAAGTGCGCGCTGATCGCCCTCGGGAGCAATCAATCATCAGTTGCGGGAGGGCCGGCAGAAACTCTGCGACGGGCCCTTGATATTATGGCTGGTATGGGCGTGCGGGTTGTCGCTCTTAGCCCGTTTTACTCAACCTATGCGTTTCCTGCGGGGTCGGGTCCGAATTTCGTAAATACAACCGCTAGTATAAGGGTAGAGGGGGGGGCGGATCAAGTTTTAGCTATTCTTCATGCCGTCGAAGCAGAGCTGGGGCGCGAGCGGCAAAGCCGTTGGGCCCCTCGGACGGTCGATCTGGATCTGATCGCGATGGGGGATGTGGTGTTGCCGGATGTACAGACGCAGACCGATTGGCGGGAGATTCCGCTTGAACAGCAGATGGTCAAAGCGCCTGACCAGCTGATCCTGCCGCACCCGCGGCTTCAGGATCGTGCCTTTGTTTTGGTGCCGCTGGCGGACATCGCGCCGGACTGGTGTCACCCCCTGATCGGCAAAACCGTTCGCGAGATGTTGAATGACCTGCCAGAGGCAGATAAAAAGGGGGTGTGGCCGCTGGAATAGGCCCTTGTAAATTCCGCCGATGGCTTCTAAATAGTCGGCTTCTTGCAGCATTCATGATTGGAGCATCCCCATGGCCCGCGTCACTGTCGAAGATTGTGTAGATAAAGTGCCAAACCGGTTCGAGCTTGTCATGCTTGCCGCGCATCGTGCGCGTGAAATTGCGGCAGGTTCTACGGTTACTGTTGATCGCGATAACGACAAAAACCCTGTCGTGTCTCTGCGCGAGATTGCGGATGAAACCCAATCGGCCGATGAGCTGCGCGAGCGTCTGATCGAAAGCAACCAGAACCAGATCGAGGTTGATGAACCCGAAGAGGACGCAATGGCGCTTCTTATGGGGGCTGAGCAAGATAAGCCCGAAGAGGACAGCATGTCCGAAGAAATGCTGCTGCGGCAGTTGATGGCGGCACAAGGGCAGGGCTAAGGCCCGCGCCCTTCGGGGCTTATAGGCAGGACAGGTATGAATACCGCCGACATTACGGCTGACGACCTTATCGCGCTTGTGCGCGCCTATAACCCTAAGACGAACGAAAATCAGATCAGGCTGGCCTATGACTATGGCCAGCAGATGCACGAGGGCCAGTTCCGCCATTCCGGAGAGCCCTATTTCACGCATCCGGTCTCTGTCGCGGCTATTTTGACCGAACAGCAGCTGGATGACGCGACCATCATCACCGCATTGCTGCACGACACGATCGAGGACACGAAAGCGTCTTATAGCAGCGTCGATGAAAAGTTCGGACATGATGTCGCTGAACTGGTCGATGGCGTGACCAAGCTGACCAACCTGCAACTGAATTCCAACGAGACAAAACAGGCCGAGAACTTTCGCAAGCTGTTCATGGCAATGTCGAAAGATCTGCGGGTTATTTTGGTTAAGTTGGCGGATCGGCTGCATAATATGCGCACGATCAAGTCGATGCGCCCTGACAAGCAGATCCAGAAAGCACGTGAAACAATGGATATCTATGCGCCCCTTGCGGGGCGTATGGGGATGCAATGGATGCGCGAAGAGCTCGAGGATCTGGCCTTTCGCGTGCTCAACCCCGAAGGGCGGCAGTCGATCATCCGGCGCTTTATCACCCTTCAGCGCGAAACGGGCGATGTCATCCAGCGAATCACCGGCGACATGCGGCACGAGCTTGAGAAAGCCGGGATCGAGGCCGAAGTCTTTGGGCGGGCGAAAAAACCGTATTCGATCTGGCGCAAGATGCAGGAAAAGCAGCAATCCTTTTCCCGTTTATCGGATATTTACGGTTTCCGCGTTATCACCACCTCGGAGGATGAATGTTATCGCGCGCTTGGCACCATCCATCGGCGCTGGCGGGCCGTGCCGGGCCGGTTCAAGGATTATATCAGCCAGCCCAAGACGAACGGTTACCGTTCGATCCATACCACCGTCTCTGGCCGTGACGGCAAACGGGTCGAGGTGCAGATCAGAACGCGGCAGATGCATGATGTCGCTGAATCCGGTGTGGCGGCGCATTGGTCCTATCGTGACGGCGTGCGGTCGCGGAACCCCTTTGCTGTTGATCCGGTCAAATGGGTCGCGCAACTGACAGAGCAGCTCGATTCAGAGGAGGATCACGAAGATTTCCTCGAGGCGGTCAAGCTTGAGATGTACGCCGATCAGGTGTTCTGCTTTACCCCCAAGGGCGAGGTGGTCAAGCTGCCGCGTGGGGCGACGCCGATTGATTTCGCCTATGCGATCCACACGCGAATCGGGTCTGCCTGCGTCGGTGCCAAGATCGACGGGATGCGCGTGCCTTTGTGGACGCGGGTGAAAAACGGCCAGTCGATCGAGATTATTACCGCCCAAGGTCAGACACCGCAGGCGACATGGCTGGATATCGCAACGACGGGCAAGGCCAAGACGGCGATCCGTCGGTCGCTGCGTGAACTGGATCGCGCGCGCTTTGTCAGCCTCGGGCGCGAACTTGCCCGCTCTGCCTTCGAGCAGATGAATAAATCGGCGACGGAGAAAGTGCTGCGCACCGCGGCGCGCAACCTGCGCCTCTCCAGCGCGGAGGAGCTTTTGGCGCAGCTTGGCTCTGCCGAACTGACGGGCCAAGAGGTGGTGCAGGCCGTCTATCCCAACCTGCGCCCCAAACCCGGCGAACATGTCGACCGCAAGCGCGCGGTGGTGGGGCTGGAAGCGGGGCAATCCTTTGACCGGTCGCCTTGTTGTCAAGCGCTGCCGGGGGAACGCATTGTCGGCATCACCTTCCGTGGGCAGGGCGTCAAAATCCACACCATCGATTGCGAGCGTCTGTCGCATTACGAGGACCAGCCCGAACGCTGGCTGGACCTGCGTTGGCACGACGGGCCACATCCCGCGATCTATGGGGCGACACTGGATCTGACCATCGGCAATGGGGCGGGCGTGCTGGGGCGGATTTGTACGCTCATCGGCCAATCCTCTGCCAATATCGCGGATCTGGAATTTTTGGACCGCAAGCCTGACTTTTATCGGTTGTTGATCTACGTAGAGCTGCGAGACATTGCGCATCTGCATTCTTTGATCCCGATGTTGGAGGCCGAGAGCGAAGTCGCCGAGATCAGCCGATACCGGAATCCCGACTTGTTCAAGGCAGGTACCAAAGACGCATGATCCGCCCGGACTGCACTGACCCAAGGACGAACTGTTGATTTTCAAACGCCGCGATCCAAAGCCGACAGTGCGCGCGATGGCTGAATTCATGTGGCCTCGGGGTGGTTGGACGCGGGCGTTTCACTATGTCAAACACCGGATGCGCCGCTTGCCCGATACGCCCGAACGCATTGCGCGTGGCATCTGGGCCGGTGTTTTTACCACGTTTACGCCCTTCTACGGCATGCATTTTATCGTGGCGGCGCTGGTATCGCGTGTCATGCGGGGCAATCTGCTGGCCGCATTGATGGGGACGTTTTTTGGCAACCCGCTGACCTATGTCCCGATCGGGTTGTCGTCGCTGTCCATGGGGCATTGGATTCTCGGTTCCCACATGCGGACGGGAGAGCATCGGTCCTTCGGGGGCAAATTCTTTGACGCCGGTCACGACTTGTTGGCCAACTTTGTGGCGATCTTTACCAGCCGCGACATGGATTGGTCGGGGCTTGAGGTCTTCTGGCATCAGGTGTTCTATCCGTATCTGATCGGGGGCATCGTGCCCGGCATGATCTGCGCCACGATCGCCTATTATCTGGCCGTGCCCTTGCTGCGGGCCTATCAAAAGCGGCGCAAAGGCGCGATCAAGGCCAAGTTCGATTTGTTGAAAAAGAAAGCCTCGGCCAAGGCAGAGGCGAAACGCAAGGCAGAGCAGGCGGCTCTGGAGGGGAAAGACCATGGCGGCACAAGGTAAGCTTCGGCTGGGCGTAAATATTGACCACGTGGCGACTGTGCGGAATGCGCGCGGCGGTGCCTATCCGGACCCGCTGCGCGCAGCCCGCGCCGCGCAAGAGGCAGGCGCTGATGGCATCACCGCGCACCTGCGCGAGGATCGACGCCACATCACCGATGCGGATATCGAAGGGCTGCAAGAGGTGTTGAACGTGCCGCTCAACTTCGAGATGGCCGCCACGGAAGAGATGCAGGCCATCGCCCTGCGCCACAAACCCCATGCCGTCTGCATCGTGCCGGAAAAACGCGAAGAGCGGACAACCGAAGGCGGGCTTGAAGTCGCACGCGAGGAAAACCGGCTGGCGCATTTCATCGCGCCTCTGCGCGAAGCGGGCAGCCGCGTCAGCATCTTCATCGCCGCCGATCAGCGCCAGATCGAGGCGGCGAACCGCATCGGGGCAGAGGTGATCGAACTGCACACCGGTGCCTATTGCGACGCCTATGCCGAAGGGCATTGGGAGGAAGCACAAAAGGAGCTGCAAAAGCTCGAAGAGATGTCAAAATTCGCCCATAGTCTGGGGCTTGAGGTGCACGCGGGCCACGGCCTGACCTATGATACCGTCAGCCCCGTCGCAGCTTTCCCCGAGGTGCAAGAGCTGAACATCGGGCATTTTCTGATTGGCGAGGCGATCTTTCTGGGCCTCGGCCCCGCCATCGCCGAGATGCGCCGCCTGATGGATGACGCCCGCAAGGGCTGAGGGCGCGGCATGATTTTGGGCATCGGCACCGACCTCGCGAATATCGAACGGATTCAAGGCACGCTGGACCGCTTTGGCGACCGTTTCCGCAATCGTGTGTTCACCGAGGTCGAACAGCTAAAGGCCGAACGTCGCCGTGATGTCGCGGGCACCTACGCCAAACGCTGGGCCGCGAAAGAGGCATGTTCAAAGGCGCTTGGCACCGGTCTGCGCATGGGGATCGCTTGGCGCGACATGGCGGTGAGCAACCTGCGCACCGGCCAGCCTGTGATGGAGGTCACCGGCTGGGCGGCGGAGCGTTTGGCCAAGATGACACCCGACGGCCACGAGGCGATCATTCACGTCACGCTGACAGATGACCACCCTTGGGCGCAGGCCTTTGTCGTCATCGAAGCCCGCCCCAAGGCAGGTATTCAGACCTAACGGCAGATCATGGCCCATTCGGTCGGTGGATCGGGGGCAGGGTTGCTTGACTTGCGTCAATGGCACCCGCATGTAACGCTCGAACGCATGAACAGGAGCGCCAAAATGGCCGCCAAAGAAAAAACCGGCAACGCCTTTGTCGAAACCATCAAAACAATCGTCTATGCGCTGTTGATCGCAGGGGTCTTTCGGACCCTGTTTTTCCAGCCTTTCTGGATCCCTTCGGGGTCGATGAAAGAGACGTTGTTGATCGGGGATTTCCTGTTCGTAAACAAAATGGCCTATGGCTATTCCTACGCCTCCTGTCCCAGCGTGATGATGCCGCGGTTCGGCATTGAGGTCGACGCGAAAGACGTCTGCGGTGTGTTTGACGGCGACAACACGCGTTTGTTCGGGTCAGAGCCCGAGCGGGGCGATGTGGTGGTCTTCCGTCATCCCGTGTCTGGTCGCGATTACATCAAGCGTCTGATCGGCTTGCCGGGGGACAAGGTTCAGATCACCGACGGTGTGGTCAGCATCAATGGCACGGCGGTCGAACTGCGTGACGATGGTGTCTTCGAAGAGGTGATGGACCGTCAAGGCCCGCAGGGCATGCGTCCGCGTTGCGAGAACGGTGCCGTCGGTGCCGGTGGTGTATGTGAAAAATCGCGTCAGATCGAAGTGCTCCCTAACGGGGTCGAACATGCGATCCTGAACATTGGTAATCAGGCGTCGGACAATACCGGTGTCTACACGGTGCCAGAAGGGCATTACTTTTTCATGGGTGACAACCGCGACAACTCTGCCGATAGCCGTCTGGCACAGCAGGCCGGTGGCGTCGGTTTCGTGCCGTACGAAAACCTGATCGGTCGCGCGGACCGGATCATGTTCAGTTCGGCCGGTCGGTCGATGTTGTTCTTCTGGACATGGCGCAGCGATCGTTTCTTTAAGGCGATCAAGTGAAGTTAAATGCTGATCTCCGGGCCTTTGAAGGCCGCATCGGGTACCACTTTGCCAAGCCGGAGCTGTTGAACCGCGCGGTGACCCATGCCTCTATGTCGTCGGCCAATCGTGACGACAACCAGCGGCTCGAGTTTCTGGGGGATCGCGTTCTGGGGCTGGTGATGGCCGAAGCGCTGCTGAAACTTGACCCGGCCGCAACCGAAGGGCAGCTGGCCCCGCGGTTCAACGCATTGGTGCGCAAGGAAGCCTGCGCGGAGGTCGCGCGCGAGATCGACATGGGCGCTGTGCTGAAGCTTGGCCGGTCAGAGATGTTGTCCGGCGGCCGCCGCAAGCAGGCGTTGTTGGGGGACGCGATCGAGGCTATCATCGCGGCTGTCTATCTGGATGGCGGATTTGACGAGGCCAAAGCGTTGATCCTGCGATTGTGGGGTGACCGCGTGATGCAGGTCAAGCAAGACGCCCGCGACGCCAAGACCGCGCTGCAAGAATGGGCGCAAGCGCGCGGCTTGCCGCCCCCCGCCTATGTTCAGACCGACCGGCAGGGGCCAGACCACGCCCCGGTGTTTACCATCACCGCCCGGATTGAAAACGGGGCCAGCGCCGTCGCGTCCGCCCCATCGAAACGTCAGGCCGAACAGGCCGCTGCCAAGACGCTCTTGGCCCAATTGGAGAGACCCTCATGACCACGCGCGCCGGATTTATCGCCCTGATCGGCGAGCCCAACGCGGGCAAATCGACGTTGCTGAACCGCATGGTCGGCGCGAAAGTGTCGATCGTGACCCATAAGGTACAGACCACACGCGCCCGTATTCGTGGGGTCGCGATAGAAGGGGAAAGCCAGCTTGTGTTCGTGGATACGCCCGGGCTGTTCCAGCCCCGTCGTCGTCTGGACCGCGCCATGGTGGCCGCGGCTTGGGGGGGCGCTGCCGATGCGGATGTTGTCATTCTGCTGATCGAGGCCAACCGCGGGATCACCGAAGGGGTCGAACGTATCCTGGAGGGCCTCGCTGACATCGGTCAGGGGCGCAAGGTCGCGCTTGCGATCAACAAGATCGACCGTGTCGAGGCACCGGTCCTGTTGGGGCTGAGCAAAGAGATGAACGACCGCTATGATTTTGCCGAAACATTCATGATTTCGGCCGAGCGGGGGCATGGTGTGGATACGTTGCGCCACTGGCTGGCGGGCGAATTGCCCGAGGGGCCGTGGCTCTATCCCGAAGACCAGATCGCCGATCTGCCCATGCGCATGATCGCCGCCGAAATGACCCGCGAGAAGCTGACCCTGCGTCTGCATCAGGAGCTGCCCTATCAGCTGACGGTCGAGACGGAGAACTGGGAAGAGCGTAAAGACGGGTCTGCGCGGGTGGATCAGTTGATCTATGTGGTGCGCGACGGTCACAAGGGGATCGTGCTTGGCAGCAAGGGCGAGACGATCAAGGCGGTCAGCAAAGCCTCTCGCGAGGAGCTTGAAGAATTTCTCGGGCGGAAAGTGCACCTGTTTTTGCAGGTCAAAGTGCGCCCGAACTGGCTGGACGAGGCGGAGCGCTACTCCGAGATGGGGTTGGAGTTCAAAGACGGCAATGTCTAGATCTGGTGCGGCCCGACCCTTCGGGGAGGATTTTACACCATTTGGAACGACGGGGCTGTCATGGCCCGGCTGACCGCGCGGTTCTGGGTCGATGCCTATCTGGCGCGGCTGCGGGTCTATGACATTCCCGCGTTCGTGGTCGCGCATGGGGATGACACCGGCGGCGCTGTTCTGGTGAAGCTCGCAACGCTCGATGGAAATGCACAGCTTTTTCAGAAAAGTTTCGATTTGATCAGTGGTGAGCGGACCTGGGTCGAAATGACAAGTGGGCAGGAGCCGGAGGTTGATGCGTCGATCAGCCGACAGCGCAGTTTTGATCCGGACCTATGGGTGATCGAGGTAGAAGACAGGCAGGGTCGGCATCTGCTGCATGAGGATGGGCTGAACTGATGGAATGGCGCGATCAAGGCATTTTGCTCAGCGCGCGCCGCCATGGTGAGACATCGGCCATCATCGAGGTGTTCACCCCCGAGCGCGGCCGCCACGCCGGGATCGTGCGCGGCGGTACCAGTCGCAAGATTGCCCCAATTCTCCAACCGGGTGCGCAGTTAGACATCGCATGGCGCGCGCGGCTTGAGGATCATATCGGCGCGTTTACTGTAGAGCCCGTACGCAGCCGCGCCGCATTGGCAATGCATGATCGGCTGAGCCTTGCGGGGTTGAATGCGGTGACGGGGCTGCTTGCCTTTGCATTGCCCGAACGCGAAGCGCATCCGCCATTATATCGTCGAACTGAAGCGCTTCTGGATCTATTGGGGCAGGGGGATCTGTGGCCATTGGCCTATCTTCAATGGGAAATCAGCCTGTTAGACGAGCTTGGCTATGGGCTTGATCTGAGCGCCTGTGCGGTGACCGGACGGACCAGCGGGCTGGTCTTTGTATCTCCGAAAACGGGGCGTGCTGTGACCCGAGAAGGGGCGGGGGAGTGGGTTGATAAAATGCTGCCATTGTCGCCCGTTTTACGTGGGGAAGGGGATGCAAGCGATGCAGATATTGCGCTGGCGTTCAAAATCACGGGATATTTCCTAGAGCGGCATCTGGCGCGCGATCTAGGGGACAAGCCCCTACCCGAGGCGCGCGCGCGCTACGTCGAGGCATTTAGTCGACGGCGCGAAACACCATATTAAGGTTCTCGGTGTTAGACAGAATCATGACGTCATTCAGAATCTCGACGAGGGTGGCGTTGTTGAGCGCGTCGATAACAATGTTTTCTTGGCTGAGATCAGGACATGCCTTTTTGGTGGAGGATATGAGCGTGAAAGAAAACCAGGGGTAGGGCAGCTTGTTAGTGCCGGACATCCGATTGCAGGGGCCTTGAACGGTAACCTGTTCTTTTTCTGGAAAGGACATCTGTGTGTTTGCTGAGAACGGGACCCCGTTTAGTTCTTGCAAGCGCCATAGGCGATCGGCGGCCCCATACGCCCGCAGAGTTTCGTCCTGACTGCACTGGGTTGTCAGGGCTATGGCCAGAAAGAGGGAGGTCAGCTTGATCATGGGGTCCGGATAGGCAGCCCGACGATTTCACGCGTCAGGCTGCCCGAACTTCATCCGAGCAAACGGCGCGAGATGACCTGCGCCTGAATCTCTGCCGCGCCTTCGAAAATGTTGAGGATACGTGCGTCACATAGGACACGGCTGATTTTGTATTCGAGTGCAAAACCGTTGCCGCCATGGATCTGCAAGCCATTGTCAGCCGCGGCCCAAGCGACCCGTGCGCCGAGCAGTTTGGCCATGCCCGCTTCGACATCACAGCGCCGGCCTTCGTCTTTTTCAAACGCCGAGAAATAGGTGAGCTGGCGGGCGATCATGATTTCGACCGCCATCATCGCCAGTTTGGACGACACGCGAGGGAAGTTGATGAGAGACTTGCCGAACTGCTTACGATCAATCGCGTATTGCATCGAAATGTCGAGTGCGGATTGCGCGACCCCGATGGCACGCGCGGCTGTCTGGATGCGCGCGCTTTCAAAGGTTTCCATCAACTGTTTGAACCCTTTGCCCTCTTCGCCGCCCAACAGGTTTTCACCTTTGACGTGGAAGCCGTCGAAACCGAGCTCGTATTCCTTCATGCCGCGATAGCCGAGCACTTCGATCTCGCCGCCGGTCATGCCTTCGGAAGGGAAAGGATTCGCGTCGTCGCCCGGCGTTTTCTCGGCCAAGAACATCGACAGGCCCTTGTAGTTCGACGTCTGCGGATCCGTGCGCGCCAGCAGCGTCATCACATGGGTCCGAGCCGCGTGCGTGATCCAGGTTTTATTGCCAGTTATCTTATAATCGTCGCCATCTTTCACCGCGCGCGTGCGCAAAGAACCAAGGTCAGAGCCGGTGTTCGGTTCCGTGAAGACGGCTGTGGGCAAGGTCTCGGCGCTGGCGATCCGCGGGAGCCATTTTTCTTTTTGGGCGTCCGTCCCGCCTGCGATGATCAGTTCGGCCGCGATTTCAGACCGCGTGCCGAGCGAGCCCACGCCGATATAGCCGCGCGACAGCTCTTCCGA
>NZ_DGMH01000005.1:24487-24837 GCF_002388305.1 Sulfitobacter sp. UBA4523 | reverse complement strand
AAAACGCCCATTTCTGCCAATTCATTGATGACTTCAATCGGGATCAGCTCGTCCTTCAGGTGCCATTCGTGGGCAAATGGTTCAACTTTTTCAACAGCGTAACGACGGAACTGTTCGCGGATCATCTCCAGCTCTTCGTCAAGGCCAGACCGCCCGACGGTGATGTTGGCGCTTTGCTCTTGCATGAGTTCGACAAGGCGCGTGCGTGCAGCCTGCGAATTGCCTCGTTGCTGCAGTGTCGTGATGCCAGCATTGGAAAACGCGTTCTGATCTTCGGTAGAGACGCCAAGATCATGCAAGCGCAGAATTTCCCCTTGGTTCATCTGAATGCCGCCGGAAATCTGGCACAG
>NZ_DGMH01000005.1:0-24265 GCF_002388305.1 Sulfitobacter sp. UBA4523 | reverse complement strand
TATTCGCCGAATGCGATTTGATGGATCAGCTGTTCTGTTTCGGAAAACGTGCCATCTGCGTCGAGCTTCTCTGCCCATAGCTGCATCTGGTGAAGCGATTGGGCGTAGGTCGCAAGCCACGCAAGACCATGCGCGGCGGTTTGGTTTTCTTCGACCAGTGCATTCGACACTTTCCCGTCTTGAGAAACGGTCGCACGAACCGCGGATTTAGCGGCTTCTAAAAGGCGGTCTACCGGGGCCAGCGTTGATCTGGTGGTTGCGAGCAGGTCATCGATCACGATGTTCGCGCCAGAAATCACGTCTTGTCCATCATGTGCCATCTGTAAACTCCCTTGTTTGGTTAAGCACGGCATACCCTTTTCGCAGGTGCAGCACAATAAAGATACGTTTTGCTGCGTCAATTTGGTTTAAAATTACGCTGAGGATTTCGCGTGCGCTCCGCCGCAATCTTGATATGACGTGCGGTATGGACATGTTTTTCAGTTTATTGACGCCGTCAGAATGGACGTTCGCCTTTGGAATTGGCCTTGTGGCGGGATTCATTAAGGGCGTCGTGGGGTTCGCGATGCCGCTGGTGCTAATCTCAGGGCTAACGATGTTCTTGTCGCCTGAGCTTGCCCTTGCCGGGCTGATCTTCCCGACCGTAATTACCAATATGTTTCAGGCACTAAGGCAGGGGGTGGCCGCGGCTTGGGACTCCATCAAAATGTTTAAGGTTTTCCTGATTGCGGGCGGCATCGCGCTTAGCTTGTCAGCGCAGACCGTGCGTTTTCTCGCCGCCGATACGATGCTGCTAGTGATTGGCGTTCCGATCACATTGTTCGCGCTGTGGCAGGTGACGGGGCGTAGCTTCACCCTGTCGCACCGATCTACAAAACTAGAAGCGTTTATAGGTGCCTTCGCTGGGGCGGTCGGTGGCGTATCGGCCGTTTGGGGGCCGCCTACCGTCGCCTACCTGACCGCATTGGGCACGCCCAAGCACGACCAAATGCGGGTTCAGGGTGTCATCTACGGACTCGGCGCGGTGCTATTGTTGTTTTCACACTTCGGATCTGGCGTGCTTCGCGCCGAAACCGTGCCCTTTTCCGCCGTCATGATCTTGCCGTCGCTAACCGGTATGTGGCTTGGCAGCAAAGTCATGGATAAGATTGACCAAGCGTCCTTTAAGAAAGCGACGCTGGTCATCCTATTGATTGCAGGCGCAAACTTGGTGCGCCGAGGCGTGTTTGGTTAAGGCTTAGCCCTGACGCGCGACCGTCAGCCCAGACACATCTTCGATAAACGTCACAATACGTGTTTTGAGCGCGTCGTCGTTTATTGCGGCCAAGGCGCTGACAATCTCGATGCTCGGGTCGGCTTTGGGCGCATCATTCGTGTTGTCATGCAGACCTTCAAAGAAATATGCGGGCGTTACGTCTAAAATCTGGGACAGTTCAAACAGGCGGCTTGCCGCGACGCGGTTTGACCCGATCTCGTATTTCTGGATTTGCTGGAACGACAGGTTTAACCGCTTGGCCACATCAGTTTGGGAAAGCCGACGCAGCGTACGGATCTGTTTAAGTTTTTTGCCGACGTGGATGTCCACTGGATGCGACATATTAATTACCTCCGGTTGTTGTTGAATTAGTCATCCCCAAATCACTCTTTCCGTTCAATTGGATAGATTTATTCAATTTGTGGTTACAAAGTGGCCAAGGGTGTATTATGAATAATGCCTTAATGTATGATTGATTTACCATTGGTGACGAATGAACACTGTCGACAGCCCAAAGCCAGTTGATTTTGACGCGGACCGAATTCCGCCGTTACTATATGAAATGGTTAGATCTTTTACCGTCCTCGCGGATACGTTGAACCTCAGTCAAGCTGTGCGCTTGTTGGGAAGTACGCGGCAGACAGTTCGGCGCCATATCGCCCAAATTGAGGAGTTCTTGGGGGCTCCGATGTTTGAGGTTGATGAGCGCCGGTACAAATTAACACAACGTGGTGAAGAAGCTTTGCCAGAAGCGCGTGAGTTTCTCGCGCGGGGCAAAGTCTGGATCAAGGGCAACACGCGGAGCACGGGTGGGCTTTTACGGCTGTCCCACGAAACACCCAACGGATGGAATTTTTATCAACAGCAACGGCCACTTACCCAGATTTGGGATGGTGAATCTGAAATGATCAAGGAGGCATTCTCGGCCTGGGTGCAGAGCGAGGGCCGGTTGGAACATGAGAATTTTCAACAAATTCGCCCCTATGTCCTAGTGTATCGCGACTCACCCAGTGGTTGGATCTGTATCGAAGTCGGACAAGAATCATTCTACACAAGTTGGTGGGGTTGGGAGAACGCGCGCAGCAGTATTGGCCGCCCTCTCGGCAATTTTCCGGGCGGTCCCGAGTTTGAGGCGATGCTGGATTTCCCCTTTCGTGAGGTTCAGGCGAATGGCGGGGTCCGCCTTGACGAGGTTGTGACGCAAATGCCGAGGAACACGGCAGGCGGCGAGCTTATCCCATTGGCCTATAAACGACTTTTGATGGCGAGCCGCTTCCCTGACGGAAGCTTTGCTTTGATATCCGCGGTAGATAGATCACGTCACGTCACCATCTCTGGGTTGGATCAAGACGCGATGGTTGGCATGCCGGAGGATGCAATCGTCGGCTTCTAGCCGGTTACCGAAAAATCGAAGAAAATTCCCGATAAATAAGCTACCCTTTGATCAGCTTGCATCAAAGGAGAGTTCAGTATGACGTTGTTGAGTTTTCAAGACGGCGAACGGTTTATCGCCAGCAGTTCCGCACTTTTGCAGGAGGCCGGGATCACATTAACGGTCGGTTATGATTTTGCTGAGTATAAGACGATATTGCAGGACGCGCGTCCGGATCACTTGCTAGGGCTGCCGTTTGACCCTGAAACGCACGACCTGAACGAAACCAATGCCTTTTGGATTGTCGGCCGAAATGCCAAAGGCGATGTTATGCATACGCAGGCAATGCGTATGCTGGATTTGAAAGGAGCCAAGCTAGCCGAATATCTTCGTCGGTCATTTGTCGAGTTTCCGCCGCCCGGCGTTGACATCGATTTTCTTCGATCACGGTATCGGGCGGGGCCGGGTGCGCAGCGCATCGCTGGCGACGTGTGCTATCATGGGGAGTTCTGGGTGGGCACAACGCCGCGAGAGTTCAGAAACGCAGGTCTATCTTCTGTGCTGGGGCGCTATGCATTCTGGCAGGCGATGCAGCATTGGGATCCTGACCATGTCATCGCGTTTATGACCAACTCGGTCGTGTATAAGGGCTTTCCAGCGCGGCATGGCTATATGCATACGGAGCCAGGCACGTTGCGGTGGTTCATCAACGGAATGGATGCGCCAGTCGAGGGGTTCATGGCCTATATGGGGCGCGATGATTTGCGCTTTATTCTGGATATGCCGCTCTCGGACCGAGCTTCGAAAGCAGCATAGTCTGCGCATGGAAAAAGAGCCGCGCATTGGCGCGGCTCTAGTAAGCTTTAGCCGATGGCGGCCGCTTTCACGTCGTCATCAATATAAGGGAGGTATTGTTCGAAGTTTTCCGCAAACATCTTGACCAGCTTGTCAGCCTGACGATCGTAGGATTCAGGGTTGTCCCATGTCCGGCGTGGATCCAGCAGGATGTCAGCAACACCCGTAACCGCCACGGGAACGTCAAAGCCGAAGTTTGGATCTTTGCGGTACTCTACCCCGGCGAGCGACCCTTCCAATGCTGCGGTCAGCAGCGCGCGCGTTGCTTTGATCGGCATGCGGCTGCCTGTGCCATAAGCGCCCCCAGTCCAGCCAGTGTTTACTAACCAGCAGGTTGCGCCATGCGCCGCGATCTTCTCGCGGAGAAGGTTCCCGTAGACTTCGGGGCGGCGCGGCATGAAGGGCGCACCAAAGCAGGTCGAGAATGTAGGCTCGGGTTCAGTCACACCACGTTCGGTACCGGCAACCTTGGAGGTGAAGCCAGACAGGAAGTGGTACATGGCCTGCGCCGGGGTCAAACGCGCGATAGGGGGAAGGACACCGAACGCATCACAGGTTAGCATGATGATATTCTTGGGGTGCCCACCCGTCGCTTTCGCCGAGGCGTTAGAAATGTAGTGAAGCGGGTAAGCGCAACGCATGTTGGCGGTGAGGCTGTCATCGTCGAAATCAAGCTCTTTGGTGTCTTCATCAAAGATCATGTTCTCGATCACGGTGCCGAATTTTTCGGTAGTGGCGTAAATCTCGGGCTCTGCCTCTCGGCTGAGGTTGATCGTCTTGGCGTAGCAGCCACCTTCGAAATTGAATGTCCCGTTATCCGACCAGCCGTGTTCATCGTCACCAATCAACGTCCGGCCCGGATCGGCGGATAGCGTGGTCTTTCCTGTGCCTGACAGACCGAAGAATACAGCGGTATCAACGGGATTGCCGGTAGCATGGTTGGCCGAGCAGTGCATCGGCATGATCCCTTTTTCCGGCAACAGGTAGTTCAACAGCGTAAATACAGATTTCTTGTTCTCACCTGCGTATTCTGTGCCGCCGATCAAGATCATCTTTTTGTCGAAGTTCATCGCAATGACGGTTTCCGAGCGGCAATCGTGTTTGGTTGGATCAGCCGAAAAGCTCGGGCAGTTGATCACGGTGAAGTCCGCGATGAAATCATCCAGCGCGTCGCGCTCGGGGCGGCGCAGCATGTGGCGAATGAACAGACCGTGCCAAGCCAACTCGGTTACCATACGCACGTTGATCGCGTGTTTCGGATCGGCCCCACCGACCAGATCCTGGACGAAGTAATCACGCCCCTGCATGTGCGCCAACATGTCCTTGTGAAGCGCATCAAAGCCTTCAGGCGACATCTCGGCGTTGTTTTCCCACCAGATTTTATCGGCAACGCTGTCGGTTTTTACGACATGTTTATCCTTGGGGGAGCGTCCGGTGAATTTGCCCGTCGTCACAAGAAACGCGCCGCCCTTGCCTAACGTGCCCTCTTCCCGTTTCAGCGCGGCTTCGACCAACGCGGGTTCGATCATGTTGTAATAGACATCACCAAGCCCGCTTATGCCTTGGTCTTCGAGGCGGAATTGCGGATTTACGCGGCCTAACGTCATGTGATGTCTCCTGTAGCTGCACCGAGAAAAGGTGCCAATTCTTGCACAAATGGCTCGACCCAAGGGGTCGTGTCCGCCTCTTAGCACGTTGATTTACAGTATGAACAGGTAGGTTAGTCGCAGTTAGCGCCACCATGTAACTGTTTGCGGAAACTGTCGTTAATTGAACGTAAAGTCCTATGGGGTAACGTTGCGTCTGCACCCTGTATGTGCGGCAATTTAGCCATTCATTAGCAAATTGTGGCGTGATTATGGCCAAGATGAGGAGCGATTCGCAGTTTCCGATTGATTCGGCCGCGTAAATTGATGATCAATGAAAGAAAAAATATTATGGCAGTTGAGCAGCATATAAAAGGAACAGGCAATGTCTAAAATTGCATTGGTGGATGACGACAGGAATATCCTGACGTCGGTTTCAATGACGTTGGAAGCCGAAGGTTTCGAAGTCGAGACATATAATGACGGGCAAGCCGCGTTGGATGCGTTCAACAAAAAACTGCCCGACATGGCGGTGTTGGACATCAAGATGCCTCGCATGGATGGCATGGATTTGCTGCAAAGGCTTCGCCAGAAAACCGCGATGCCCGTGATCTTTCTGACATCCAAAGATGACGAGATTGATGAGGTGCTCGGCCTGCGGATGGGGGCTGACGACTACGTGAAAAAACCCTTTAGTCAGCGGCTTTTGGTTGAACGTATCCGTGCGCTGTTGCGCCGTCAGGATGCGGTGGAAGCCAACGAGGTCGGCGACACCGAAGAAACCAAAGTGATCGAACGTGGTGATTTGCGCATGGATCCGTTGCGCCACGCGGTAAGCTGGAAAGGTAAGGACGTGTCCCTGACGGTGACAGAATTCCTGCTGCTGCAAGCGCTTGCACAGCGCCCCGGCTTTGTGAAGTCACGTGACCAGTTGATGGACGTGGCATATGATGATCAAGTTTACGTCGACGACCGTACAATCGATAGTCATATCAAACGGTTGCGCAAAAAGATGCGGACTGCGGATGACGAGTTTTCCGCGATCGAAACACTCTATGGCATCGGCTACAGATACAACGAAGAGTGACCTGAGCCATGGCCATTGTCGAAAGGAATTTTGTGCGAGACATGACCACACCTTATCGGGACGGTGATGTTGTATTGGGCGACGATTGGGTCGCTCCGGACAAAACCGCGACAGATGAATTGCGCAGCAAACGCGCGCGGCGGGGGCTGTTCTCTCTGCGTGCGTCGCCGCTGACGCGTAAGATCATCACATTTAACTTGATTGCGTTGAATGTTCTGGCCGCCGGTATTCTTTATCTTAACTCTTCTCGCGATAGTCTGGCCGTGCAGCGTGGTGCGTCACTGGTTTCGGAAGCTGAACTGATCGCTGACGTTTTTGAGGCGCAGTTGGCAACGGCGGATGCGCCTGACAGCCTGAGCGACGCGATGGATGTGGATGCAAGCCTTGGCCGGCTTGATTTGCGCAGCGGGATCGAGGTGTTTGTATTCGATTCTACCGAAAGCCTTGTTGCGCAGAACGCGGGTGCTGCCGCGCGAAATAACGTCGGTGCCGAAGATGACACGGCGCTGATTTCCGATGGGTTGAGCTGGCTTTGGGGGCTGCTCTCCCGACCCTTCGAAAGCGCCGCCACGGCAGATCCTGCTCCGTTGGCGGAACAGTTGCAGCCGTTGGTCTCGGGTGCATTGGTAGGCGGGACCAAGGTGCGGAACGATCTTGTCGGCACTGGCGGCACGCTTTTCTCCGTTGCTACGCCGATCGTGCAGAACGGATTGCCCGTCGGGGTTGTCGCCGTCACCTCGGCTGCGGGTGAAATTGACAAACTGGTTCGCGGCGAACGGGAGAGGGTGCTCCAGATGTTCGTGATCGCGACGCTGGTTTCGATCGGGTTGAGCCTCGTGCTGGCCTCGACCATCGCAAATCCGTTGTCCGATCTTGCTGCCGCGGCAGAGCTTGGGCGTGACAAAGATGCGCGGAAGATGAACCCGGGCCGCATTCGGATCCCTGATTTGACGGCGCGTCCTGATGAAATAGGGCGCTTGTCGGGCGCACTGCGCGGGATGGTTTCCGCGTTATACAACCGCATCGACGGAAACGAACAGTTTGCCGCCGATGTCGCGCATGAGATCAAGAACCCGCTTGCTTCGCTCCGTTCTGCGGTAGGCACGCTGCGCCTGATCAAGCGTGAGGACCAGCGCGAGAAACTGCTGGATGTCATCGACCATGACGTTCGCCGGTTGGATCGTTTGGTGAGTGATATTTCGAATGCGTCCCGTCTGGACAGCGAATTGGTCAAGGAAGAGGAAGAGCCGTTTGATCTGCTGATGATGATCAGCAACCTGGGTCAGTATCTTGGCGAAGATGCGCGCAAACGTGGCATCGATTTTATCACCGATCTGCCCGAACAGCCGATCATCGTGCACGGGTTGGAAGCACGCTTGGCACAGGTTTTTGTGAATCTGATCAGCAATGCCGTCTCGTTCTGTGAAGACGGCGATGCCATTCGAGTCTGGGCACGTAAACGTGAAAATCGCGTTCTTGTGGTCGTCGAAGACACCGGGCCCGGCATTCCAGAGCAAGCTCTGTCGAAGATCTTTAAACGTTTTTATTCGCAGCGCCCGGAAGAGCATTTTGGCAATAACTCCGGCCTCGGGCTGGCGATCTCGAAGCAGATTGTCGAAGCGCATGGCGGCGTGATCTGGGCAGAAAATATCCGGCCCACAGACGCCGATATCTCCTCTGATCCCCTTGGCGCGCGCTTTGTGGTCGGCCTGCCCACCTGAACCAGCCATGACCAAAAGCACGATCCACGCCACCACCGTCGCGATTGATGGGCGTGGCGTGATGATCAGGGGGGGCTCGGGTCAAGGCAAGTCCGCGCTGGCGCTGCAGATGATTGCGATGGGGGCCGAGCTGGTTGCCGATGACCGCACGGATTTGATCGTTCAGGATGCCCAGGTTATCGCGCACCCACCCGCCGCGATCAAAGGGTTGATCGAGGCGCGCGGTGTCGGCTTGCTGACCTTGAAACATCGCAGTGCAATACCGATCTTTCTTATCGTAGACCTCGACCAAGATGAGCCTGACCGCCTTCCCGAAATCACATACCAAAACGTGATGGGCATCCAAATCCGATGCCTGAAACGATGCGACGGGCCTCATTTTGCTGCCTCTGTTTACTTGATGGCAAAGATGATGAAATACACAGCAGATGACTGATGATGTAACACCCAACCGGCGTATGGTGCTGGTGACCGGCCCCGCGGGGGCAGGGCGATCTTCGACGCTCAATGTGTTGGAGGATGCAGGCTTTGAAGCGATCGACAATATTCCCATGCGGATGCTGCGCGCTTTGCTCGAAGCCCCGGGTCAACTGCGTCCGATGGCTCTTGGTGTCGATTTGCGGAACCGCGATTTTTCGACCGATCGCGTGATCGAACTGATGTCGGACATGCGGTCTCGTCCCGATGTAGATATTGAATTGCTATATTTGGATTGTGCGACCAACGTCCTGCTTCGGCGCTTCTCCGAAACACGCCGGCGTCACCCCATGGCGGCCACCGCTACACCTGTCGAGGGGATCGTGCGCGAGAAAGAGCTGCTTGAACCGGTGCTGGCGCTGGCGGATGTCCTGATCGACACGTCCGAGCTGAATGTGCACCAGTTGCGTGCGGAAGTGGAGCGCTGGTTCGCGCTTGATGGGGAGCATCACCTCAGCGTATCTGTACAGTCTTTCTCGTATAAGCGCGGCTTGCCCCGCAGTGCGGATATGGTGTTTGACTGCCGGTTTTTGCGCAATCCCTATTGGGAGCCCTCCCTGCGTGGTATGAACGGCACACAAAAAGAGGTCGCCGATTACGTGCATGCCGACCCGCTGTTCGAAAGCTTTGCCGCACAGGTAAACTCTCTGTGTCAATTGATCCTGCCAGCCTGCAAGACTGAAGGTAAATCGCATATCTCTCTTGCGTTTGGCTGCACAGGGGGGCAACACCGTTCCGTAACTTTGGCCGAACATCTGGCGTTCAAACTTTCGAACGACGGCTGGCAGGTGTCCATCAGACACCGCGAACTGGATCGTAGTAAACGGGAAGAGACATCGCGTTGATTGGTATTGTGATTGTTGCACACGGTGGATTGGCCAAAGAATATTTGGCTGCGATCGAACATGTTGTTGGGTCGCAAAACGGCGTGCGCGCTATTGCGATCCATGCAGACCATGATCGTACCGAAAAGCAGCGGGAAATCTGCGAGGCAGCCGATGCCGTGGATACGGGCAATGGTGTTGTGGTCGTAACGGACCTTTTCGGTGGGTCTCCGTCGAACCTCAGCTTGCTTGCATGCCGTCCCGAAAACCGTCGGATCCTTTACGGCGCAAACCTTCCCATGTTGATCAAGCTGGCAAAGTCACGTGATCTGGAAGTGCCCGAGGCGGTGCGCGCGGCCCTGGCGGCCGGCAGAAAATATATTGATAGCCAGAATGTTAGTGCGGAATAGCAAGGCCCCTATTGTATGACCCAAGTCTCATTGAAAATCGTAAACGAAAAAGGCCTGCATGCCCGCGCCTCCGCCAAGCTGGTTGAGGTTGTCGAGGCTTTTGATGCGCGCGCCGAAGTCAGCAAGGACGGGATGTCCGCCTCTGGTGACAGCATTATGGGGCTGCTGATGCTTGCGGCGTCCAAAGGGTGTACGATTGATGTACAGACCTCCGGCCCGGATCAGGACGCATTGGCCGATGCGTTAACAGCCTTGGTGGCTGACAAGTTTGGCGAAGGCCAGTAACGGCGGTGTTTGCAATGCGGCTGGTGGTCACTGTGATGCGTAAAGGGTTAACCACATGACGGAGAATGCGCCAACCGGCCCTGCGCCCCTGCTGAACGATGGCAGCGGCGAACCGGTGACCTTCACGAAGTATGACCGCCGAAGCCTGTCCTATGCATCCACGTTTGATCATCCTGTCAAATCGGGGATCATCAGCGCTATCGAACTTTTCACCGGCAAGCTCAAGGTTCTACGCCTGATCCGACAGTTCGAGAAACAGGGCGCGCCCACAGGGCAGGGGTTCTGGCGTGCGGCACTTGATACGATGGGTATCGACCTGACGACCCCGCAGGAACAGCTGGATCGAATTCCGAAAACGGGTCCAGTGGTCGTTGTTGCGAACCACCCGCACGGGATGGTCGATGGCATGATTTTCGCCGATCTGATCGGACGGGTACGCCCTGATTATCGGATCCTGACGCGCTCTTTGTTGACCTCTATCGATGAGGTCGCGGGCAGCTATATGATTCCCGTGCCGTTTCCCCATGACCCTGATGCGCAGCGCAAAGGTGTCGAAATGCGCGCCAAAGCGATGGCGCACCTGAAGGATGGCGGTGTTGTCGCGCTGTTCCCCTCTGGGGTCGTAGCGGCTTCGGATACCATGTTCGGCCCTGCCATAGAGGCGGAGTGGAATGTTTTCACCGCGAAAATGATCCGGCGCTCGGGCGCGCAAGTGGTGCCGATGCACTTTCCAGGGCAAAATAGCAGAGCCTATCAAATTGCGAATAAAATCTCGCCCATCTTGCGGCAGGGGCTTTTGCTCCACGAGATTGTGCACGCCTGCGACAAGCCGCAGGGCCCGATCGTAGGCGCGCCGCTTTCGCCAGAGCAGATGGCCGCTCATGCGGACGACCCGCGCGGTTTCATGGCGTGGCTACGGGCACATACACTTGCGCTTAAAGACTAACGCTATCTTCCAAATGGGATAAATTCCGGGGGCGCGGGGGCTGGCCCCCGCTGCTTGCTGCAGATTTATCGCGTGGGAACAGGCACATCGCCGCGGTAGTCATAGAAACCCCGCTGAGATTTACGCCCCAGCCAGCCCGCTTCAACGTATTTTGTCAGCAGCGGGCAGGGACGATATTTCGTATCGGCCAGCCCGTCATGCAACACGTTCATAATCGCCAGGCAGGTGTCTAGACCGATGAAATCTGCAAGCTCCAGCGGCCCCATCGGGTGGTTGGCCCCCAGCTTGAGTGAACTATCGATAGATTCGACAGAGCCCACACCTTCATAGAGTGTATAGACAGCCTCGTTGATCATCGGCATCAAGATACGATTTACGATAAATGCTGGGAAGTCTTCGGCAGAGGCCGCAGTTTTGCCCAGTTTATCAACGACGCCGCGGCAGGCCTCAAAAGTTTCCTTATCCGTCGCAATCCCGCGGATCAGCTCCACCAGCTGCATCACGGGCACCGGGTTCATGAAGTGGAACCCCATAAATTTTTCAGGGCGATCGGTTCGGCTGGCGAGCCTTGTAATCGAAATTGACGACGTGTTCGACGTCAGGATCGTGGTCGGTTTGAGGTGGGGGATCAGATCTTCAAAAATCGCTTGCTTGACGGTCTCGCGTTCGGTCGCCGCCTCGATCACCAGATCGCTTTGGCCCAACTCTGCAAGTGTTTGGGTTGTCACGATTCTTTTGAGCGTCGCGTCACGGTCTGCTTCGGTTACCTTACCGCGGCCAACCTGACGGTCGAGGTTGCCGGTAATTGTATCAACCGCCTTTTGCAGTGCTTCAGCGCTTACATCGTTCAACAGCACGTCGTAGCCCGCCAAAGCCATAACATGGGCGATGCCGTTGCCCATTTGGCCTGCGCCAACGATGCCGATTGTCTGGATATCCATGCGCTGTCCCCTTTTGTTTCGCCGCAGCATAAAGCGGGCGGGGTAGCAGCCGCAAGGGTCGGAATTCACGACAGCTTTTCTCAAATCCGAACATTAAGGAAATCGAAAATACTTAGGGCGATTCTGCGTCCGTAAAGCGGTGGAACAGGGTGAACGGTATGGGCGCTACGGAGGATGGCAGGCGGCGGTTGGACTACGCGTTGTGCCGCTATGGCACGTCGAAGCTACTGTTTCGCGGACCTCTTCGGGGAACTTCCTCGCCCTATGTGGTTTTTGTTGGCGGCACCCAGACGTTTGGCCGCTACGTCGAAACTCCGTTCCCTACGTTGGTAGAGCTGTCTAGCGGGGTGCCTTGCATCAATTTCGGGTTACAAAACGCGGGTCTGGATGTGTTTCTACATGATACCGAAGTCATGAAAATTGCCGCCGGGGCGCATGTGACCGTGGTGCAAGTGTTGGGGGCACATAATATGTCGAATCGTTACTACTCAGTGCACCCGCGTCGAAACGACAGATTTATCGCACCGTCGAAACTGCTTTGCTCCATCTACCCCGAGGTTGATTTTGCGGAGTTTCATTTCACACGCCACCTATTGGAAGCGCTCAAGCAAGTCTCGCCCACTCGGTTCGCGATGGTGGTGCGTGAGCTTCAGCAGGCCTGGATCGCACGGATGACCCTGCTGCTTGGCCGAATGTCAGGACCATGCGTGCTGCTTCACCTTGGTCCCGAGAAGCCCACGCGGGACATGGGGGCGCAGGCTCGCGCGGGGCCTCTGTTCGTGACCAAAGCTATGGTTTCTCAGGTGAGTCGGCTGGCGGCCGGAGTGGTATATGTGACACCGTCACACGCGGCCATGTCCAAGGGGACGGAGGGGATGGTGTTCCCTGCAATAGAAAAAGAGCGGGCGTTACAGCTCCCCGGCGTTAGGGCACATCAAGAGATTGCGAAGGCGGTCGCGCAGGCGATTGAACACCTGAAATAGAAAAAGGCCCGCAGGTGACTGCGGGCCTTGTCCATGAAAACCTTAAAGGCTTACAGTTTCTCGATCAGCTCGGGAACGGCTTCGAACAGATCTGCCACCAGACCATAGTCCGCAACCTGAAAGATCGGCGCTTCTTCGTCTTTGTTGATGGCGACGATGATCTTGCTGTCTTTCATGCCGGCCAAGTGCTGGATCGCACCGGAGATACCAACCGCCACATAAAGCTCGGGCGCGACAACCTTACCGGTCTGACCAACTTGCCAGTCGTTCGGAGCATAGCCCGAATCAACGGCAGCGCGCGAAGCGCCAACAGCGGCACCCAGCTTGTCAGCCAGCTTTTCGATCAAGGCGAAGTCTTCTTCGGAGCCAACGCCACGGCCGCCGGAAACAACCACGCCAGCCGATGTCAGCTCGGGGCGATCGCTTTCAGCAACGTGGTCTTCTACCCAGGAAGACAGGCCGGGATCGGCCGCAGCGGATACCGTCTCTACAGAGGCGGAGCCACCGTCGCCCGCGGCGTCAAACGTCGTGGTGCGGAAGGTGATAACCTTTTTCGCATCCGAGGATTTGACCGTCTGGATCGCGTTGCCCGCATAGATGGGACGCTCGAACGTGTCCGCGTCGACAACACCGGACACATCGGACAGCAACATGACGTCAAGCAACGCAGCAACACGTGGCATCACGTTTTTAGCGTCTGTGGTCGCTGGCGCGGTGATGTGATCGTAATCACCGGCGAGCGATACGATCAACGCCGCCGTGGATTCCGCGAGGCGGTGGCCAAGGGTCTCATCCTCGGCGACCAGAACTTTGGAAACACCGTTGATTTTCGCCGCCGCTTCGCCCGCCGCAGCGGCGGAACCACCAGCGCAGAGAACAGTAACATCGCCGAGCATCTTGGCCGCAGCAACGGCTTTGGATGTCGCGTCAAGTGCCAGATCGCCATCAGTTACTTCTGCAAGGAGTAGAACAGCCATTACACAGCCCCCGCTTCTTTAAGTTTCGCAACCAGTTCATCGACCGACTCGACCTTGATGCCCGCAGCACGTTCTGCTGGCTCAGCCGTCTTGATGATTTCCAAACGGTTGGAAACCTCGACGCCATAATCGGCAGGTGTCTTTTCATCCAAAGGCTTCTTCTTTGCCTTCATGATGTTGGGTAGCGACGCATAGCGTGGTTCGTTCAGGCGCAGATCCACAGTCACGACTGTAGGCATGGAAACCTTAATAGTCTGCAAACCACCGTCGACTTCACGTGTAACAACAGCGCTGTCGCCATCGATGTCGACTTTGGAGGCGAAGGTCGCTTGCGACCACCCCAGCAGAGCGGACAGCATCTGACCAGTGGCGTTCATGTCGTTGTCGATCGCCTGCTTACCGCAAAGAACAAGATCGGGCTTCTCTTCTTCGACGACGCCTTTCAGAATTTTGGCAACGGTCAAAGGCTCGATATCGTTGTGCACATCGTCGGCGGCCACGATCAGAATCGCGCGGTCGGCGCCCATTGCCAGCGCTGTGCGCAGTGTTTCCTGCGCCTGTTTTACGCCGATAGAGACGACCACAACTTCTTCGACCTGGCCGGCCTCTTTCATGCGGATCGCTTGTTCGACGGAAATCTCGTCAAACGGGTTCATCGACATCTTTACGTTTGCAAGATCAACACCCGTGCCGTCCGCTTTGACGCGTACTTTCACGTTGTAGTCGATCACGCGCTTTACAGGTACCAGTACCTTCATGAGCGTTCTCTCTCCTCAGTTGACGATCCGGGCCGGTTCGGCCCAGATCATGTGAACTCTTCGTCGGTGTAACGAAGCAATCGAATGCAAAACAGTCAAAAATAGTAATTTATTGTCTTTCGACGCGGCGTTTCTGACTGACGGCCTTAGCGATTAGCTCCGGGCACCCATAATACATCGTCCTTACCGCCGTTATTTGAAGCCCTCGCCGCGACGAAAAACCAATCACTTAGCCGGTTCAGATATTTGACGGTGGCCGGATTGATAGAATCCCTGTCTGCCAAATGCACCGCAAGCCGTTCGGCGCGGCGCGCAACTGTCCGGCACACGTGCAAATGCGCGGCAAGTGCGGTGCCGCCGGGTAGAATAAAGCTTCTCAGCGGGGACAGATCAGCGTTCATCACGTCGATCTCACGTTCAAGCCTGTCGACCTGCTCCGCCGCGAGGCGCAGAGGCGGGTATTCGGCGTCTGCATCCGCTTCCATATCGGGGCGGCACAGGTCAGCGCCCAGGTCGAACAGATCGTTCTGGATACGCGACAGCGCGGCGTCGGTTTCGCCTTTCGCCTCAAGCCGCGCGACACCAACAAAACAGTTCAATTCGTCAGATGTGCCATATGCCTCGACCCGCAGGTCGTGTTTGGCCACACGGGCCCCGTTTCCCAACGCGGTTTCGCCTTTGTCGCCGGTGCGGGTGTAGATTTTATTAAGAACAACCATCAGCCAGCGTCCTTTCGCAGGTACACATATATGACGATGAGAACGACAGCGATGAACTGTGCGATGATGCGCATGCGCATGAGTTTATTTGAATTGCGCTTATTGAATTCTCCGCCACCAGCGAAGCCCCCAAGCCCAAAAATCAATACGATAACCACCGCAATCACGGCAACGACGGTCAGGATATATAACGGATCAGCGAACATAAGCATCCTTTGTGTTGCTGAAAGATGTAGCGGGGTCATGCAGTAGCGCAACCCGAATTTATCGAGAGAGCACCCAGTCTAGGGCACGTGTTGGTAAAATACGCTTTAAAATGCCCGAGATACGCGTCGGCGTCGTGACATAATACCGCGGCCGTGGGCGGTCGGCCTCCAGCGCATGGATAAGCTTGTCAACGACTGCTTGTGGCGGAAGCTCGAACCTGTCGGTCCCTCTCGCAGTGTATAGCCTGTCTAACAACGCGCTTTCGTATTGCGCCTTTCGGGCAGAGCTTTTCCAATCGATCCAGCGCTCGAAGTGCGGGATAGAGTTCGCGCGGATGTTGGATGTAATGGGCCCGGGCTCGATCATGGTCACGTGGATGGGGGTGTCGCGAAGCTCAATACGAAGCGTGTCCGTTAAGCCTTCCAGCGCGAATTTCGTAGAATTGTAAGCGCCACGCCACGGCATTGTGACAAGACCCAGGACGGACGAGCATTGGATAATGCGTCCGTGACCCTGTGCCCGCATCACAGGGATGATCTTGCGCGTAAGCTCGTGCCAGCCGAAGAAATTGCTTTCGAATATCTCGCGCAGCGCATCTGTGGGGAGGTCTTCGACGGCACCGGGTGTCGCATGGGCACCGTTATTATAAAGGGCATCGAGCGTGCCACCGGTTTGCTCAAGTACATGATCCACCGCAGTGGCGATGCTACTGGCATCCGTATAGTCGAGCTGGGGCGCATCAAATCCTTCAGCGGCTAACCTCTCGCAATCGCGTGTTTGGCGGCACGAAGCGAAAACCCTCCAGCCGCGTTCGCGCAGCGTATGCGCAGCCGCGTAGCCGATCCCGGAGGAGCAGCCGGTAATTAAAATTGTACGTTGTTGCATTAACTGTTGTCTCGGGAGTTGTTGAGTAGTTTACCCGTTCGACAACAGGAAATCGGCCATCCAGCCCTCTGGTCCGCCGTCCACGGGGCGCATCTTTACCCATCCATCGCCGTTATCCTGAATAATCTCGACCGAATCGCCGCGACCTAGCTTGGTCACGACCTGAAACTCGGTGCCCGGACCACCACGGACATTCACACGGTTGCCGGATACAGAGCGAATATCCGCCTCGCTGCTCAGGTTCGTTTCAGCACGGGCCTCTACGATCGCGGCACCGCTGTCGTTCGGAACAATCAGACTGGGAATAATTGCGGGCGTGTCCGCCCCGTTCGCCGCGATATTCTGGGCAACAGGCACATACGATACGTCAGTCGCAGCACCGGTGTCCGCAGTATTCAATGCGGTTGTGAGGGTGACAGAAACGCGTTCGGCATCATCAGCTTGCGCGGTGCTTTCAAAACCCGGCGGGGTCGTATCAACCGGAGCCGTCGCGACCGCCGGGATGACCTTTGCCGTCTCGACTGGTTCGTTTGAGGTTTCGGCGGTGATTCCACTCTCTTGTGTCGGCATCTGGTCTGCATTCGCAGCCATCCGAACGCTCGCGGGTTGAAAATCGGCCCCGCCGCTCATCTCGTAGAATGCCCAACCAAGAAACCCGAAGGTCAACAAAATAAACCGCTTCATCACACATTCCTCGAAATAGCAGACAGCCTAGACCCGCAGCAGGTCTCCCCAAGGCTGTATTATCAAGTATAACATAAAATGCTGCCTAATCGTTCCAATATGTTTGCAAAGTTGCATGACAGAGACACCGCACACCGTGCTGGGGCGCTGCGCCCCAAACAGTCGCTTGCCGCGTCTCGCGGCCTTGGCTAAACAATGAAGATGTCAGATGTAACCACCCCCGCCGATCCAGATTCTCGCAATTCGTCAGAGCCTTTGCGCCGTGCATTGGGCGACCGGTATCTGACCTATGCGCTGTCTACTATTATGCACCGCGCGCTGCCGGATGCGCGCGACGGATTAAAGCCCGTTCACCGTCGAATTCTATTCGCGATGCGTGAACTGAGGCTTAACAGCACCGGGGGATTCCGGAAGTCTGCGAAAATTTCCGGCGACGTAATGGGGAACTATCACCCGCACGGCGACGCTGCGATTTACGACGCGATGGCGCGTCTCGCGCAAGATTTTAACGTGCGTTATCCGTTGGTTGACGGGCAGGGGAACTTTGGCAACATCGACGGGGATAACCCCGCTGCAAGCCGATATACCGAAGCGCGCATGACCGCCGTGGCCGAGGCCATGCTGGAAGGTCTGAATGAAAATGCTGTCGATTTTAGAGAGAATTACGACGGCACACTGACCGAGCCTGCGGTTCTGCCCGCGCAGTTCCCGAACCTTCTGGCAAACGGGTCGTCGGGTATCGCTGTTGGCATGGCCACCAACATCCCGCCGCATAATATCTCGGAACTGGTGGACGCCTGTATCCACCTGATCAGAACGCCCGATGCCCGCGATGATACCTTGCTTAAATACGTTCCCGGTCCCGATTTTCCGACCGGCGGTATTATCGTTGAACCGCCTGAAAACATTGCGAATGCCTATCGTACGGGTAAGGGCGGTTTTCGTCTGCGCTGTCGGTGGGAAACAGAGGATCTGGGGCGCGGTGCTTGGCAAATTGTCATCACTGAAATTCCCTATCAGGTGCAGAAATCCAAGCTGATCGAAAAGATCGCAGAGCTTATTCAGACCAAGAAGGTTCCGATTCTGGGCGATGTACGCGACGAATCGGCCGACGATATTCGCCTGATCATCGAGCCGCGTTCCAAGAACGTTGATCCCGAGGTCCTGATGGGGATGCTGTATCGCAGCTCTGATCTTGAGGTGCGATTCTCGTTGAACATGAACGTCTTGATCGACGGTGTGACGCCTAAAGTATGTTCGATGAAGGAAGTGCTGCGCGCGTTTCTTGATCACCGGCGCGAGGTGCTTCAGCGGCGCTCGACCCACCGGATGGAGAAAATCGACCACCGACTAGAGGTCTTGGAAGGTTTTATCGTCGCGTTTCTTAACCTCGATCGCGTGATTGATATCATTCGCTATGACGAGGACCCGAAATCGGCGTTGATGGCCGAGGATTGGGGGAAGGATCACGTGCGCGCGATGGACGAGGCGAGCTATGTACCGCCAGCGCCCTCCACAGAAAACGCGCTATCCGAAGTTCAAGCCGACGCGATTTTGAACATGCGCCTGCGGTCGTTGCGCCGCTTGGAAGAAATCGAATTGCTGCGCGAGCAATCCGCCTTGATGGAGGAGCGCTCGGGCCTCGAAGATCTGCTGGAAAATGAAGGTACCCAATGGGATACGATCATCGACCAGCTGCGCGAGACGAAAAAGCAGTTCGGCAAGGACTGGTCGCTGGACGGTAAGAACATCGGTCGTCGTAGAACGAGCTTCTCCGAAGCTGGCGTGATCGAGGAAGTCCCGCTGGAGGCGATGATCGACCGCGAACCGATTACGGTTGTCTGTTCGCAGATGGGCTGGATCCGTGCGATGACGGGACATATCGATCTGAACCGCGAGTTGAAGTTCAAGGATGGGGACGGACCCCGCTTTATTTTCCATGCAGAGACAACAGACAGGCTGCTGGTCTTCGGGTCGAACGGGCGCTTTTACACGGTGTCTGCATCGACCTTGCCCGGCGGGCGCGGCATGGGAGAACCCTTGCGGTTGATGGTGGATCTGCCCAACGAAGTTCAAATTGTCGATATTTTGATCCACAAGGCGGGGCGCAAGCTATTGGTGGCTTCCTCGGCCGGGGATGGATTTATCGTGCCGGAGGATGATGTTCTGGCGCAGACACGCAGCGGTAAACAGGTGCTGAACGTGCGCGGCGACGCGAAAGCAATGATTTGCGCGCCGGTGACCGGCGATGCGGATGCCGTTGCCGTCGTGGGCGAAAATCGCAAAGTCTTGGTGTTCGGCTTGGACGAGCTTCCCGAAATGGGGCGCGGCAAAGGTGTGCGGCTGCAAAAATACAAAGACGGGGGCATGTCTGATGCGATCACGTTTAGCCGCGAGAACGGGCTAAGCTGGCAGGATCCGGCAGGCCGGACACGCACCGAAGCTGACCTGACCGAATGGACTGGCAAACGCGCGACAGCGGGGCGCATGGCACCGCGTGGGTTCCCGCGTGATAACCGTTTCGGTTGATCGCAAGCGACGTGAGTGACGCCGAGCTGTCATACCCCAGTAGTTCGGCACCCGCGATGTCGGTTCAATTCGTCGGGAGGCGCGGCGCGCTCTTTTGGTTGGCGTTCAAAACCGGTTTTCTCACGATTATGACGCTGGGGTTCTACCGGTTCTGGATGAAGACCCGTTTGCGGCGATGGTATTGGTCCGCAATCCGGCCGGGCGGGCATCCGATGGAATACGTCGGCGATCCGATTGAGAAGCTATTGGGCTTCTTCATCGCCGTTGTGATCCTCACCTTCTACATCGGAATCATTAATCTGATTCTGATGTTCGTCAGCTTCTCGGTGTTTTCGAGCGCGACCTTAGGGTACGTCGCAGCGGGATTCGGGGTTGTTCCTTTGTGGTTCTATGCCCGATATCGTGCGCGACGGTACGTCTTGGGACGGACGCGATGGCGCGGGGTGCGGTTTGGCCTTGATAAAGGTGCATGGGGGTATGTCTGGCGCGCTATGCTGCATTGGTTGGTCACCATTTTCTCGCTAGGGCTGCTTTGGCCACGTATGACCTTCTACCTTGAGAAATACACGACGGACCGCACCTTTTTCGGATCGGCACAGCTGCATCAAGGGGGGCGTTGGGGCATGCTCTATCGTGCCGCGATTCCGTTTGCTTTGTTCACCTTGCTGCTTCTTGTTAGCGTGGCCTACGCGTACATATCTGCCGCGTCCCAGACTTTCGACACGTCGGGCTTCGCCTCGCAGATGCTCGAAACGCTGGCTGACGGGCAGGGCGCAGCATTTTCTATGCGAGGCGCTTGGTGGTTGCTCCTTTTCCCCGTGAGCCTGCTAGGCATGGTCTACGGTGCAGTGCACTATCGCTTTGTTTCGAAAAGAATAATGGCAAACCACAAGACAGCGAATGGTATCGCCATAACGTCGAGGCTAAGCGCACCGCGTATCGCGTTCATCTACGTTTTCGGCAGCTTTATCGCATATTCGGTCCTCGTTCTGGGGGTGTTTTTGCTAGTGTTAGGGGCATTTGTCGTGATTGGACCAAGCGCCTTTATGGGGTTTGATTTGGGGGTCGACATCGAAACGCTTCCGATCCCGCGGGCTTTGGCGATCGTGGTGTTGGCGGTTTTTTACCTTTCGGTCTTTTTGATGTGGAACGTTTGCTACAACACATTCGTCACCTTTCCGTTAATGCGTCACATGGCCAAAACCTGTGCGATTCCGCGGTATGACGGTTTGCAAAGCATCAGCCAGTGGGGGCGGGATGACTTCGCCGAAGCCGAAGGGTTTGCAGAGGCGTTGGACCTGGGAGCCGCGATATGAGCGTCGGGTTTAACGGCATGGGGGCGGCCTATTTTGACGGTGATCGTCCGGTCGCCGAAGACGTCAGCCTGCATATTGCGAACGATAATCTGCAGATTGGACTGGATAGCGAAGATATTATCTTCTGGCGGCTTGGCGATATTCGGTTGGTGCCCGATCAGGCGCGTGGGAAAGACTATACCCTGCGCTCGGTTACAGATCCGCTGGCGCGGCTTGTCGTTGCAGATAAGACGCTGCTACGACATCTTCCTGCCGCTCGCCGCCCTGCGCGGGCCCGAGGGCGACGTAGGTTGTTCGCCTGGGCGATGGCAGCTGTCGCGGCTGTTGTGCTTCAGATTACAGTGCTGGTGCCTTTTTTGGCGGACCGTTTGGCGAATTTCATCCCACCAGCGGGAGAGGCCGCGTTGGGTGAGGCGACATTGGGCCAAATTCGCAGGGCCTTGGACGAAACCGGCATGCAGCCCCTCGCCATTTGCGACGCCTCGGCGGGCGAAGCGGCGCTCACCAGCATGATCACCGCGCTTAACGCGGGCGAGGGGGCGGTGCAGGATTTGAATGTCCTGGTGCTGGACCACCCGATGGTGAACGCTTTTGCGCTGCCCGGCGGGATTGTCGTGCTGTTCGACGGGCTGATCCAGCAAGCCCAGTCCCCGGATGAGGTCGCCGCTGTGCTGGCGCATGAAATTGGTCATGTTGTCAGTCGTGACCCGACACGCCATGCGTTGCGGTCCGCCGGATCGATTGGCGTTTTGGGGCTTTTGTTCGGTGACTTCGCAGGCGGTGCCGTGGTGTTGTTTCTGGCAGAGCGTTTGATCAGCGCGACCTATACCCAGCAGGCTGAAACAGAGGCAGACGCGTTCGGGCATAAACTTCTGGCGACTGCGGGCGTGTCTCCGAAAGCGATGGGGGCCATGTTCGAGCGCATGCGCCAGACCCAAGGCGAAGCGAACCCGTTGATGGCCCATTTCCTGAGCCATCCATCATTCGATGACCGCATCACTGCCGCGCAAAATGCGGCGCGCGCGCAGTCTGAATACTCAGCTATTGTCGACGCGAACGCCTGGGGCGACCTGCGGCGGATTTGCGACTAGGCAGGCGTTGCGGTTAACCATACTCCGCCTTCGGGGCGTAGGGTCAGGATCATAACCGGTTCAGGGCTTTTCCCGGCGACCGGTGTGAAACGAAACCGCGAAAGCAAGGTCGCGAGGATGATCACCGCCTCTTGCTGCGCAAAGGACGCGCCGATGCAGATACGCGGGCCATCGCCAAAGGGCAGGTAGGCGTATCGATCGATCGCTTTGCGATCTTTGAAACGGTCGGGGTCGAAAACATCGGGCTGGTCCCAAAGCTGCTGATGGCGGCCAAGCGCGTAAATCGGCACCATGACAGTATCGCCGGGCCGAACTTCCCTGCCGCACAAGGTGTCATTTCTCTGCGCGGTGCGTGAAATCACCCCCGCTGGCGGGTACAGGCGCAGGGTTTCGTCGATAATTTGGCGGATGTATGGTAGGTTTTCGACGTCTGCACCCGTCGCCGCGCGGCCCTGCAACACGGTTTGCGCCTCGGCGCGGGCCTTTTGCTGCACGGCCTGATCAAAGCCCATCAGATAGAGCGCCCAAGACAGGGTAAGGGCCGTCGTCTCATGCCCTGCGACGATGAAGGTTAACAGATTGTCCCGTAGCTCGGCCGTATTCATCTGACGCTTGGTCTTGGGGTCGGTGCCATCAAGGAGAAGATCCAGGAGGTCCGGCGTATCGCTGGGCCCCCGTTCGGCCCGCGCATCTATCGCGCCGTCGGCAATGCGTTTCATATCTTTCAAGGCGCGGCCCGACATCGCCCGTCCTGGGCGCGGAAGCCAGTCTGGCAAGCCAAGAATATCGAAAAGGCTCAGTTTCCCGGCCTCTGCAATATAGTCGTCAATGGCGCGGTGCACGGCGCCGCGGTCAAACCCGTCGCCGCCCGAGAAAGTGACATCCGAGATGACGTCGAATGTCGCCGTGACCATCTCGTCCAGCATATTGATGGCCCGCGGGCCAGCGGCGACGATCCGGTCAGCCGACCTTTGCGCTGCTGCGGTCATGATGGGCGACAGGTTCAGCATATTGCGGTGTGAAAAGGCCGGCGCCACCGCGCGGCGTTGCCAGCGCCAATGCGCACCCTCCGCAATGAAAAGGGAGTCTCCGATCGCGGGGCGCAAAAGGTTTTTTGTCACCAAGGATTTAGGGTAGTCGTCAACCCGATCCAACAGCATCTCGCGGATGGCAGTCGGGTCCATAACCATGTGCCAACGCTTGCCCATTTTGCCAGAGACCATCGGCTGTTTGACAGCTATTTCAGGAATAATGCTGAGCACATTACGTCGCGCCATAGCGAGGCTGCGAAACAGGCCTAGGGGTTGGTTAACCAAGGCCACGCGGGCGGGCAGGGGGCGATCCATGGCAATTATCCTTCATCAGACGGACATAAGATAGCACGCCTCCCGGTGCGTGCCACTTTAGCAAACGTTGCACCCTATTCAGCCTTAGGGTATCGCAAAGGGCATAAATGCGCCGAGGAGGCATGAAATGGTTCGAATTTTATCAGCTTTGATCAGTATCGTGGTCCTTTCTGCGTGTAACGGGGCATCCGACCTCGACAAGCCGGCGGTGCCTTTGGGTGACTTTAATCTATACCACAACATCGTTGTCGCGCCGAAGGTACAGAAACTGCCGATCAGCCGCGAAGTCAGTGAAGAGGTGCTGACGACGGCTGTCAAAGACGCCATTGCCGAACGTTTTGACCGCTATGAAGGCGCGCGCAATTACCACTTTGGCGTCAGTGTCGAAGGCTATGTTCTTGCCCCTCCGGGTATTCCGCTTGTGCTTGCGCCCAAGTCGATCATGATCCTGAACCTTACCGTTTGGGACGACGCCGCCGGTCAAAAGCTTACGGACGAACCGCACCAGATCACCGTTTTCGAATCCCTTGATCAGGGGCCTATCGTGGGGTCTGGCTACACCAAGACTGCTGAAGAACAGCTTAAGAACCTCAGCCAGAATGCTGCAAAGTCGATCGAGAACTATTTGGTCAAGCAAAATAAGGCCGAAGGCTGGTTCGAACGCCCGGCGGACGCGGTCATCGAGCGCGCTGAAATCCCCTCTGCGCCGGCGGTAACAGCGAACTAGTGCGCATTTACATGAATTCTGCGGCGGTGTGAGGCGAACAGGTGCTTGATTTTATGCGCCAGACCCAATACATCGCCCGCCAGATAGGTTTGGGTCTGGGTTCAGGCCCTCATTAATATAAAGGGCTGCTCCATGGCTAAGGCAAAGTTTGAACGTAATAAACCACACGTTAACATCGGTACCATTGGTCACGTTGACCACGGCAAAACCACGTTGACCGCGGCGATCACCAAGTACTTCGGCGACTTCCGCGCCTATGACCAGATCGACGGCGCGCCCGAAGA